>CAZRNC010000006.1:8410-13306 GCA_964601285.1 uncultured Thermomicrobiales bacterium
ACGATGGCGCCGAAGCGCACGCCCTCGGGCAGCTTGATCTGCTCGATGCGCCGGATGTCCATCCGGACGGAGCAGTAGAACTTCAGAGCCTGGCCGCCGGAGGTGGTCTCCGGACTGCCGAACATGACGCCGATCTTCATTCGCAACTGGTTGATGAAGATGACCGAGGTGTGGGATTTCGAGATCGCACCGGTTAGCTTGCGGAGCGCCTGGCTCATCAGCCGGGCCTGGAGGCCGACATGGGAGTCGCCCATATCACCTTCGATTTCGGCCCGTGGCACCAGCGCGGCAACCGAATCCACAACGACTACATCGATCGCGCCGGAGCGGACCAGCGTCTCGCAGATTTCGAGAGCCTGTTCCCCGGTATCCGGCTGAGAGATCAGCAGATCGTCCAGATTAACGCCACACTTCTCGGCATAGAGCGGATCGAAGGCGTGCTCGGCGTCGATGTAGGCCGCGATGCCGCCCTGTTTCTGGGCCTCGGCGATGATGTGCTGGGCCAGCGTGGTCTTGCCGCTCGATTCCGGGCCGTAGATCTCAGTGATGCGTCCACGCGGCACACCACCGACACCCAGTGCGAGATCCAGCGCGATTGACCCGGTCGGGATTGCCTCGATATGAACGCGGGAAGCCTCGCCCATCTTCATGATCGAGCCTTTGCCAAACTGGCGCTCAATCGTTGAGATCGCTACGTCGACCGCCTTTTCCCGTTCTGTGCTCATCGTTCCGCCATTCATTGCAAGTTCAAGTAGAATAAATGTTCTATATTATTCTACCGCGAACGAGTCGTTGAAACAACCAGGATACAGAAGTGTAACCTGTGGTTGCATGCTGCGTACGGTCGCCGGAATTGTTACCCCAACAACCGGCGGGCGGTGGAGGCGAAGACCTGGGCCTGGACGATCAGGTCGTCGACGAAGACTGCCTCGTTTGCGCCGTGAGCTGCCTGACCGCTGGGGCCGAACCCGACGGTGTCGATGCCGGCAAAGCGGTAGAGCCGCCCGTCAGTCGCTCCGGCCCAGGTGGCGAAGAACTCCGGCTCCTGGCCCATCACGTCGCGAACGCATTCCTGGACAGCACTGACAATCGGCGAGGACTCCTCGGTGATGTTTGCCGGGGTGTAGCCTTCCTCACGCGAAGGGATGATCTCGTAGTCAAAGTTCGGGTCGGTCTCCTTGATCGCATCGAGCTTTTCGCGAACTTCGGCCAGCACGGTCAGGTCGGTTTCACCCGGAATCGTGCGCCGGTCGACCGTGATCGTGCATTCGCCGGGCACAACGTTGCTGACAACACCGCCCTCGATCAGGTTGACGCTGATGACCGGCTTGCCGACGGCGGGGTGTTCGCGGTCAATGTCACCTTCCAGCGCCAGGATGCCCTTGGCTGCCAATGCGATGGCATTGATGCCGGTGACCCGTGCTGCAGCGGTATGCGATGCGCGGCCAATGAAGCGCACCCGAAATCCGAAGATGCCCCGCTCGGCGTTGCGGACCTTCAGCTGGCTGCCCTCACCGATCAGGACATAATCAGGACGTTCGATCCGCCCGGCTTCAATCTCTTCAAGGATGTACTTCGTGCCGAAGTCTGCCCCGCGCTCCTCGTCGGAGACGATGTGCACCTGGAGCTTGCCGTTGAGTTGTTCGTCCTTGAGGGTCAACAGGGTGTACATCATGACGCCAACGGCGCCCTTCATGTCGGTGGAGCCGCGCCCGAAAATGCGCTTGCCGTCGGCGGAGAGGACGCCTTTGAACGGATCGGTCAGCCAGCTGCCGGCATCGGAGATCGGCACGGTATCGAGGTGGCCGTTCATGGCGATCGTTGGGCCGTTGCCATTGCCGATGGTCGCGACGACATTCGGCCTGGCCGGGTCCTTGGCAGTCACCACATGTTCGATGCCGGCTGCCTCGAAGAAGGCGGCGACATGTCCCATAATCGTCTGCTCGTCGCCGGAGACGCTGGGGATGTCGACCAGGTCACAGACGATCTTGATTAGTGCTTCACGGTCAATTGCCGGAACGTTGCCAGTGGTCACGGTGTTGCCCTCTCGTTTGCATGCTTGCAGGCAAGGCGAAACGCCTTGTGGATCGTAGTGTTACTTATGGAAGATGAATGAGGGTGCTGTCAAGAAGCGGTTTCGCTGATGACCTCGGCTCCGGCCGGCAACACGCGTTCGAAATGGACGACGTTGTGGACCATAAGCACTGCCCCGCCGACCTCGACCTCGAAGTTTTCCGGCATGTAGAGTAGGCCCGGCTCGAGCGCTGGCGAGTAGGGGACTGCCATCTGCTTGCGTCGCCGGCAGGTGCGCCGGACGATGGCGGCAACCTGGGGAACCTGTTCGTCTTCGACACCGATCATCAGGCTGCTGTTGCCCATTCGCAGGAACGAGCCGGTGCTGCCAATTCTGGTGGTACGGAACCCCTCGCTGACCAGGGCATCGACGAGATTATCGACATCCTCATCCTGAACGATTGCAAATACCAGTTTCATGGCGGTGTCCCTTTCTCAAGGCCCGCGTCTCTTCTCCCACCGGCCGTTTCGTGTCGGTTGTCGGTAGCATGAATGCGATGGATTCAGTATAAACGACCGGCCGGGAGGTCACAATGCCGGATGATTACCGGTTCTCGGACTCAATGGAGGGATAGCTTCCTACTTGACAGATCGACCAATTGCGGCCACGATTGCTAAACACAAAAAATGGTTTGACGATAAGGTGAGGGCATGGACAGCAGTATGTCTTACTCGGCGAATGCGGCAATTTATTTTCCTCGAGATCAGCATTCTGCGCATATCTGGCATGCGAGCGATTTCCCGGACGACGCAAGACTTCTAGGCGACTTGATTATCGTCAGCGCATTCCTGATACGGCAGACCCGGAATTTTGGGCCTCCCAACCAGCCAACGCACCCAACTCAGAGATTGCTCGACGGATTGGCTGTGCCTGTCACGGCGGGAGCTGTACTAGGACTTCGAGAGCCTCAGGTTGTCAAGCGACGCTTTGAACTACAAACCAGGACTTCAATGGATCCTTTCGGATCGACGTTTGCAATCAATCACGCCAAGGGGTTTGGTTTGTTCAAAGACACTGTCGTGACATATGCTCCAATCGCATCTCAGTTTTTGTTTCACTTTATCCTAGATCGCTGGAGTGATTATGTAAACGTACGAGCGATGAAGATGTCGTTGATGGCATCCCTCGTCCAAGCGAGCCACATGCGTATTGCTACGCTTGATGAGCCGGGAGCAATCTTTGGAATAGCGCGGCAGGCATTGGACAAGCGCTGAGTATTGCGAAGTGATTTATTCCCATCTTCCACCTGTCTCGCTTTCGAAACCTACTTCGCGACCAAAAATGCGCCACTATATCAAGTTTAGTGCTTCGGCCCACATATGAGCGAACACGTAGCCAATTAGCGTAAACGCCGAAACATCGTTAAAAATGAATCGTGATTCAACGAGAGGTGATGGGCTACTTCTCGTCATGTTTTCAGACCTCCGGGGACAGAACAGGTTCTCCTGCAACTAGCAAATTTGTTCGCGTCATGCCCGGAAGAAGATGGACTCTTGCTAGTCGTGAACCACGATAGTCTTGCCAACCATGTCCCCTATGCGTTGATTGTGATCGCTTGAGAGAATCGCGATAGCACCAACGATGCCGTAAAAGAACAAGTCAACGATACGCAATGTGTTCCGGACGAGCGAAGCCCCCATTCCAATTGGCGAGCCATCCAATCGGACCACTTTGATGCCAAGCACCTTTTTCCCCAGGGTTGCACCAACATAGGCCTCCATCAAAATGAAGTACCCACACAAGGCTACAAAGTAGCCGAAGAAAAGTAGTGATCCCACTGCATCACTTGCTTCAGGATTATCCTCTGTAGCTGAAAACGCTAGGATCAGACAAAAGAAGAATGGCACGAAGAGTCCGAAAATGTCTATGTTGTACGCTACGAAGCGGCGAAGGGGACTCGCAAACTTTCGGGGCGGACTTTGGATGTCAAAACTGTCAGTGAACAGATTTCCAGGAGGATAGGATGAGTACCGATCGTACGCAAACTGGGATGGCCCCAGGTTGCTATCTGACGTTGATCCGGGCGAAGGCTCAGATGATTCCTGCCTGACTCCATAGACATGTGACTGTCTGGATTGAAGTGCGACGTCGTACACCTGACGTTTGGTCGGATCCGAAAGGACAGAAAATGCGACGGCGATTCTTCTGATGCGCTGTGAATGTGAGGGGCCAGATGCATGTTGCGGATTGGATGCAAGAGTCCTGTACGCAGCTTCAATCACGCTTGTCGACGCTCGAGGCGATACCCCAAGTTCCTCATAGTAGTCAAACCATTCGACTTCCCATGGTTCCATCAATCACTCTCCACTTGCATGATTGACTGGCAGGTGACTCTATACCAGTTCTACTTCGCACGGCAGCGAGACGAGCATCGTCTTGTGCCGAAACACCTCATGAGAACAATTAGCCTGCGCCGCATGTAGCATCCCGGGTTTGGTGACTGGAGAATCAGGACGTCAAGCGACCTTTGATTATCAGTACGCTGTGATCTTAAGGCAGCTTCCGACATTCGTCTAGTCGAAATACTAGATGGTTCGGGAGCATTGCAGCTTCAACGAGACCATGTGACTCGTCGGTCGAATGTACTGTGGTGTTGAAACAACTGTCGATTCGTTGACAGGGTACAGGTCATTGACTCCAAGGATGGTGATAGTTCCAAAGATGTGCCCAAGGTTGTCTCCGAGACGCTTGCTGTCCCTTTCCGCCTGCGCCCGAAGTAGTGTCGTCGGGTGCGAATGGTTCCAAGCAGGCTCGCCTACCTGCTTGCCGCCAGCCCTCGAGATCGCCCTCACCCAACCGGTGCCGGCAGCCCGAGAGCTGGC
>CAZRNC010000006.1:13316-24221 GCA_964601285.1 uncultured Thermomicrobiales bacterium
CCCATTTGGGACTACGGCTTCGTCTCTTGGTGATCGGTATTTCCTACCTGCTGGCCGCCAGCTCTCGGGCTGCCGGCACCGGTTGGGTGAGGGCGATCTCGAGGGCTTCGTCGATGCGGGACACGAGGGTGATCTCGAGGGTGTCGCGGACGGATTGCGGCAGCTCGGAGAGGTCCTTCTCATTGCGTTTCGGGGCGAGGAAGCAGGTGATACCACCGCGGCGGGCGGCGAGGGCTTTCTCGCGGAGGCCACCGATCGGGAGCACCTTGCCGCGCAGGGTGATCTCGCCGGTCATGGCGACATCCTTGCGGACCGGGATGCCGGTCAGGGCGGAGATGAGTGCGACGGCCATGGTGAGACCCGCCGACGGGCCATCCTTCGGAACCGCACCGGCCGGGACGTGGACGTGGATCAGGTGGTGGTCGAAGAAATCGGGAACGATTCCCAGTTGATCGATCCGTGAGCGGGCGTAGGAGATGGCGGCGCGGGCTGATTCCTGCATCACGTCGCCAAGCTGGCCTGTGAGCATCAGGTCGCCTTTGCCCTTCATGATCGTTACTTCGATCGAGAGCAGGTCTCCGCCGCCGCCGGTGACGGCCGCACCAGTCGAAACGCCGACCTCGTCGGTCTCGGCGGCCAGCCCATATTCGAAGCGCGGGATACCAAGCAGCTCTTCGATCTCGGCTCCGCCAACCGGCACAGCCTTGTACTTCTCATCCTCGGCGATCTTGCGGGCAGTCTTGCGAGAGATTGCGCCGATTTCGCGGTCGAGGTTACGAACCCCCGCCTCGTGGGTGTATTCACGGATCAGGCGCAGCAGCGCTTCCTCGTCAACGTCCAGATGGCCGTCGGTGAGTCCGTGGGCTTCCATCTGCTTGGGAATCAGGAACTGCTTTGCAATCTCCAGTTTCTCGAGTTCGGTATAGCTGGGAACCTCGATGATCTCCATCCGGTCGCGAAGCGCCGGCGGAATCGGATCGAGCATATTGGCGGTCGTAATGAAGACAACCTGGGAGAGATCGAACGGCACTTCGAGATAGTGGTCGGAGAAGGTGCTGTTCTGCTCCGGGTCGAGCACTTCCAGCAGCGCTGCCGACGGGTCACCGCGGAACGTGTCTGCGCCGACTTTGTCGATTTCGTCCAGGACAATCACCGGGTTGGCGGTTCCGGCATCGCGGATCGCCTTGATCATCCGGCCCGGCATTGCGCCAACATAGGTGCGCCGGTGTCCACGGATTTCGGCCTCGTCTCGAACGCCACCGAGCGACATCCGGGAGTATGAACGTCCGAGCGCACGGGCAATCGACTTGCCGAGGCTCGTCTTGCCAACGCCGGGAGGTCCAACGAAACAGATGATCGGTGAACGCATCTTCGAGCCGGCGAGTTTGCGGACGGCGATGAACTCCAGAATCCGGTCCTTTACCTTGGACAGCCCGTAGTGGTCCTCATCCAAAATCTCGGCCGCCCGCTTGAGGTCGATATCTTCCTCGCTGAACACGCCCCATGGCAGTTCGGTGAGCCAGTCGAGATAGGACTGGATGATGCCGATCTCCGGCGAGAAGGGGTGTTGTTGTTCCAGGCGGGCGAGTTGCAGCAGTGCCTTGGTCTTGACTTCGTCCGGCATGCCGGAATCTTCGATCTTCTCGCGGAAGTCGTTGGCCATTGCCTCTTCCGAGGAGAGATCCCCAAGTTCGCGCTGGATGGTCCGCATTTGTTCGCGGAGCATGATCTCACGCTGCTGGCGGTCCATGCCGGCCTGGGCTTCGGATTGAATCTGGTGGCGTAGCGTCAGGAACTCGAGCCGTTCCTGCAGGATCGTGCTGATGCGGCGTAGCCGGTCAACCGGGTGCAGGACTTCCAGCATCTCCTGGCGCATTGCCGGGCCAAACTCAGGCGAGAATGCGATCAGGTCAGCAAGCCAGCCAGGCTCATCGACGCTGCGGACCATGGCGACAACTTCGTCGGGCACATTGCTCAGCATGCCGACATAGGATTCAACCTGGTCGAGCACATTGGCCATGACGGCGCGAGCTTCCATGCTGTCATCTTCCGGGTCGTCGGAGCGCAAGACCCGTGTCAGGGTGAATGGTTCGCGCTGTTCGATGCCGAGTACGACGCCGCGGGCAACGCCCTGGAGAATGACATGCGCCGGCACACCGGGCCGGGCGATCTTGTGGCCGATTTCGGCGATGACGCCCACCGGTGCAAGTTCGTCGTTGGTGACGGTGATGCCAAAGCTGTTGAGTCCGGCGTTCGGCTTGTCTTCAGATATTTCGGCCAGGGTCTCGGCAGTATCCTCGTCGAACTCGTCGTCATCATCATCGAACTGCTCACGAAGACCAAGGACCAGCACCATCCGGTCGCCAGCCATGGCGTGTTCGATAACTCTCGACTCTTCGCCGTCGTCGATCGGATAGGGCAGTGACATGTGCGGCAGCAGGAGAGTCTGGGGCACGATCAGAGTAGGTAGAAGCTGGGTCGATTGCTCTTCCACATCCGGGCCGGAAGAAGTCTGGGGCCGCAGAATCTCATCCTGAACGTCGACTTCGGTAACGGCATCGACGGGGATACTGGATGCATTGCTGGAGGGCTGATTCATGCGGAGCTGTCCTCTATTCCTGTGATCGGTAGCAAACGCGTCCACGGTGCCGGGTCGCGTGTATCTCTCAATTATGGATGATTGGCCAAACGATGATGGCAGGTGGCCGACGGGTATCAGGCACGACCGCTGATTGTACCAGCGATGGCAGCTGATGCCGGTCAGACCTGGTCGTTGGCCAGTGCATCCTCAAGCGTCAGAATCCGGCCGCCAAACAGCCGGTTCATCTGGGTGCCGAAAGTAAGCGATCCGGAGAGAACGTCGCCGGGTTGACCATCAGCGATGATCTCGCCATCAGCGAGCATGATGACCCGGGACGCAGACTGGGCCAGGAACTCGACATCGTGCGTCGCGACAATGACCAACCGTCCAGCCGAGGCGTACTCCCGGAGGTAACCGGCAAGGCTGGATTTGTCACTGCCGGGCAGTCCGCGAGTCGGTTCGTCCAACAGCAGGATTTCCGGAGTGCTCGCGACGATTGCCGCCAGGGCGGCCCGCTGGCGTTGTCCGCCGCTCAGGTCGAGCGGGTGACGCTCCAGCAGGTGGGTAATGCCGAGCGTTCCGGCGATCTGCCCCGGATCGACGACCATTCCTTGTGCCCTGGCGGTAAAGAGCAGCTCATCGCGCAGTGTCTCCTGATGGAGAATGGCGGTCGGGAATTGGGGAACGTAGCCGGCGAATGCTGCGATCTCCTGCACCTTCATGCTAGTGGTGTTGCGTCCATGGATGCCGATCGTCCCCCGGTCGGGCCGGATCAGTCCCATAATCTGCCGGAGCAGTGTGGTCTTGCCGGAACCGTTCTTGCCGGCCAGCGCGATGACTTCCCCCTGGCGGGCATCAAACGACACGGCGTTCAGTGCCGGCTGGTTTCCATATCGATGGTCCAGCCTCTTCACGGTCAGGCAGACGTCTCCCGTTGCTGCAGGTGCTGGCTGGATTTCGGGTGAATCCAATGGACCCTGCATGGCGCGGGCGTCCCGGATTGTCAGTGGAAGGGGCTGCCAGCCCTGATGCTTTCCCCATTGGACGAGCGGCGGGAGATCGTCCAGATGGTCGAGCATTGTCTGGACATTGCCGGCGACCACATTTCCGTTCGCTACTGCGGTGATCTCGCCGGCGAATGGCAGGACGCGATCAAGCCGGTGTTCGGCGATGACGATCGTGGTGCCGAAGTCGCGGTTCAGGTGTTCGACGGCGCTGAGAATGTCGTGTGCGGCCAATGGATCGAGTTGTGAGGTTGGTTCATCCAGCAGCAGAATCCGAGGACGTGTCACCAGCGCAGCCGCGAGGGCCACCCGCTGACGCTCTCCGCCGCTTAGCTGGCTGATTGCCCGTGTTCTCAGATGCTGGATGCCGATCAGGTCAAGCGTTTCCTCGAGCCGCAACCGCATCCTGCGCCGGTCGTAGCCCAGGTTTTCCAGCCCAAAGACGATCTCGTCTTCGACGCTGTCGGTGACGAACTGTGATTCCGGGTCTTGAAAAACGGTCCCGACGGTTGCCGCAAGATCGCGCGGTGCGTTGTCCAGCGTGCTTGCGCCGAAGATCCGGGCTTCTCCGGAGAACGATCCGCCGTGGAAATGGGGGATCAGGCCGTTCAGGCAACTCAGCAGGGTTGATTTGCCGGAACCGGATGGCCCGACCAGCAGGTTGACAGAACCTTCGATGGCGGTCCAATTGACGTGTCGGAGAACATCGTCGGTGCTGTTCGGGAAACGGTAGGAGATGTTGGCCAGTTCCAGCGCGTTCATGGCTGTTTCACCAGCGCCGGCAGGATCAGCAACAGGATGGCGACCCCCGCGATTGGAGCAATTTCCGGAGTGGAGATCCTCGGGAATGTGTCGTAGGCAAGATGGAGTTCGGTCACGGCCCGTCCAAATAGCAGTGTGGTCATCGAAGCCACTGCCACGGTGGTTATCCCGATGGATGGTCTGTTCCAGTGGATAGACCGGTAGCGGGTGCGCGGGCTGGTGGCCGGTGCTGCTTGCAGCGCAACCCCCCCTGCCAGGAGCATCGCCAGCATGCCGGCGACCAGCGAACCGCGCCCGATGGCAAACAACGCCACCAGTAGCGCCAGCGCCGCACACACCAGCATCGCCCGGTGCACGCTCGATTGCCGGTGAGCGATGGCACTGCTGCCGAAGCCGCGTGTTTCGAGTGCTTCGCTCAGGAGCATGGCGCGTTCGAGTCCGGTTGAGAGCAGCGGCACGATGTAGGCACGAGCATCGCCAGCCCGGCGGAACGTGTGTCCACGGGCACGTTGGGCGTCATAGACATCGCGGGCAGTGGCAATCGTTTGCGGCACGAACAGCAGGGCGATACCGGCTCCCACGCCGAAGCGGGAGAGTGAGCCGGGGAAGAGTCGCACCAGGTCGGCATGGCGAATTGCCGAGTTGTAGGTTGCCGCGGCAAATAGCACGGCCGAGATCGCGGTCGCCGAAATGACGCCGTAGACCAGCGCGTTGATCGTCAGTGGTCCGCCAATGATCGGTAGCCAGTCTGGCAGCCGGGCGAACTCGCGATCACCAACGTGGACGGTCAGGACGTTGAACCCGATGGACAGGATCGCGACGCTCGAGCCGATGTAGGCAAAGAGCCGCCAGGCGTTGGTGGTGCCGGCCCTGCGCGGCAAGGTAAAGAAGACGACGAGCACGACAACGAGCAACAGCAGAAGATAGAGCGGGTTCCGGCTGGTGAGCGGCAGAACCATCACTGCCAGGAACCAGGCGGTCCAGGCAACGACGTTCAGTTCGCCACTCATCCTGCGCCAGCCCGGTTTCGATAGACGGCGACCCCGCCAACGCCAATTGCAACAACAACCAGACCAGCAAAGAGCAGATAACTGTTGCTTCCGTCGTCGCCGGTGTCCGGTGGATCAACCGGGAGCGGTTCTGGTGTGCCTCCCGGCGCAACGATGACGGCTCCGCTGGTGGGCCGTGGAGTAGCTGTTGGCTCCACGGGCGACGTCGGTGCGGACGTGGCTGTGGCGGCAGGTTGTGTCTCTGTCGCAGTCGGTTCGACGGTGCTGGTCGGTTCCGGTGTGCTCGATGGAGTTGCCGGAGCAGTGGCCGTTGCTTCCGGTGCTGGAGTTGCAGTTGGCTCAGGGGTGCTGGTTTCGGTTGGTTCCGGAGTCTCAGTTGCGGTTGGCTCCGGCGTGAAGGTGGCTGTTGGCTCAGGTTCCGAGGTTGCCGTCGGTTCGGGCGGGTTGCGGTCGATGCCGTTCATCAGGGCGATGTCGTCGATCGTGACGGCGGGCAGTCCGCTGTCTCCGGAACTCCAGGACCAGCCATCGATGTCACCGTCGTACATCGTTCTGCCCGATGCACCAACCGGATTGAATATCCAGTTTCCGTCGACCTGGTTGTAGTACCGCCAGAAGAAGGCCGGGCTGGTGTACGAGTGGCAGAAACAGTCGTCCGACGGACAACCTTCGCCATTGATCGCACAGACGCCGGCTCCCATGCCACCAAATGGCGCATAGGTTGCATCCAGTCCCGAGCGGGTTAGCAGATCGAGTCCGGAGATGGATTCTTCGTCAAACTGGACATAGGCATAGATGATGGTTCCGTCACCGTGGCGAATCACGAGACCTGCACCATTGGGACGCTGGGCAGTGGTCGAAAGGAGCCCACCGCCCAGCGTGATAGCCAGGATGAGGAGCGCAAGGAGCGCCCTCATCCTGACTCGCCGGGAATTACCGGCCAGCGTCATAGTCAATTTGTTCAGCGCCTAGCCGCCCGAGCAGAACTTCCCACTGGGTTCCTGCGTTCTCCGGGTGGTGTTCGAAGCGGGCGCGTTCGAAGTACTGCACGGTTCGGCCGTTCTCGTCGACAAATGGTTCGGTCAGCGGAATGCCGAAGATGAAGAGTCCGCCGTTGTCGTCCCAGTAGCCCTCGAACGGATCGCAAAGGTTGTGCGAGGTTTCAGAGAAGAAGCGGCAGCCTTCGATCGGGTCGGCTGGTTGCAGCGCTTCGTCAATACCATCTCCCGGTTCCTGTGGTTGTTCCTTAAGCGCATCGACCGGCAACGCCTGTCCCAGCAACGCCGGGATAGCCTGGGCAGTTGCCAGCAGCGAATCATCGGCCCAATCCGAGCGCCAGAAGAATGCACCGCTTTCGTTCTGGAAGGTGCCGAGTGCGGCGATCTGAGCGTCTGCGTTTGCACCGGCTGCGATCAGTGCCTGGATGGCCTGGGCCGTCGAGTTGGCGTCGCCCTTCAGGTCCGGTGCTTCATTGTCGTCGTAGGCAATTGCGCCCGTCTCATCTTGGAGCGAAAGGATGTAGGCCACTCCGGCATCGATAACGTCCTGGTTGGCACCGGCGGCTACTAGCGCCTGAATGACAACAGCCGTCGAGTTGCTGTCGCCCGTGCCGGGATCGGTTGACCCGGTGAATGCCCAGGAGCCATCCTCGATCTGGCTGTCTACCAGCACTTCGATCATCGTATTGTCGATATCCGCGCCGGCCGCGACCAGCGCCAGCAGGGCGTAGGAGTGGTTGATCGGTCCCTGTCCCCAGAAGCCGGTGTCTGCATCCTGACCCTGTTGGATAGCAGCAATCAGGTTGTTTCCGCCAACGTCGGCCGGGTCTTCATTTGAAGCGATCACTGCCAGGACGACCTTGCCGGATTGTCCGGGGTTGCTCGCGACATCTCCGGCGGTGTTTGCCAGGTAATCCAGCGGCGTGTTGCCACTGGCCGCGACCACCGTTGCAGGATCAACGCCGGCGCTGACCAGCGCGTAGATAGCATCAGCAGTAGAACCAGGGTCGGATTCACCGCCAAACGCCGAGAAGCCACCATCATCAACCTGTTGATCGATCAGCCAGGCGATTGCCTGGTCGGCCTGGGAGTTGCCCGATTGCTGGGCAACGATGTCTGGTGCGGCCAGGCCGATTGCTGCGGCTGCGATGAGCGCAAGCAGCATCAACAGGCGCATTGGCCGGGCGACGAGTGATTGAACCATTCCAGGAATTCCCTTCCCGCATCATCCGGTTGGTCTCGACCGGAATGAAAAAACCCGCCTTCGGGCGGGAGTGCGGGTGATGCCAGTCTGTGCATCTCCCGATCACCCATGCTCGAAGTGACCCGGGTAGACGACAGTGGCGGGTAGTCTGGCTCCGCGATCGCTCGCGTCACAGTTGCGGCACAGCACCGGATTTGCACCGGTTTCCCCCGTGAGGGCCAGTCTGGATCGCACCAGCGCCAGCTCCCACCGTCGTACATGAACTTGTGCTTGCCAGTGTGGCACTGCCGGGGGCATTGCGTCAAGAACATGCGCTACCTTCACAAGCCTTCCGGTTGGCGGTATCGTTGGTTGTGGAGGTTGCAAATTGGATCTCGTTGAGATTCTGGCGCTCATTGCGGTGGCGGCAGCCGCAGGCACGCTCGGAACGATGCTTGGCATGGGTGGCGGTGTGTTTATGGTGCCGCTGTTCTCGCTACTCTTTGGTATTCCGCTGACGTCGGCTATCGCCGCCAGTTCTATCGCTGTTGTTGCAAACTCGGTCTCCGGTTCGCAGGTCTATCTCCGCAACCGTTACGCCAACGTCCGCCTCGCCTATGTGTTGATGATTCCGATCTCGGCCGGCGCAGTGGCTGGTGGGTTGATTGCGACCTCGATTCCCCGTCAGATGCTCTCGCTTCTCTTTGCGACGCTGTTGCTGGTCGTGGCCGTGCTGATGATTCGCGGGCGCCGGCCGATTCCTGCGCCAACTGTGCGGGTGAACGTTGACGATCCTCTCCATCTGGAAGGACGTTACGCTCAGGGGCCAGCCGGTGATGTGGTGACCTATGTGCCGCGGCGGGTGGGTTCCAGTTTGCCGATTGCCTCGCTGGCGGGGCTTGCATCCGGCCTCTTCGGAATCGGTGGCGGACCGGTGCAGGTGCCGCTGATGTCGTTGATGATGCGGGTTCCGGTGAAGGCGGCCGCCAGCACCAGTTCGTTCATGGTCGGAATGAGTGCGACCTCGTCGGCGCTGATTTTCTACAGCCGCGGGCATGTCCACCCGGCGACGACAATCATCGCCGTGTTCGGGATCGTCATTGGAGCCAGAATCGGCACGTTCCTGGCGACACGGGTGGATGGCCAGATCCTGGTCATGCTCCTGGTTGGCGTGCTGATTTTCCTGTCGTTGTCGATGTATGCCGAGACATTGGGGGTAATTTGATGGCGAGCCGGGAACAGGCGCGGGTTCGCTATTACGAGCGGCGCAGGCGGGTGCTCTATCGCTGGGTCGGGCGGACGCTGGCCTTCGGGTTTATTGGCAGCATGGTGCTGATCCTGGCCGGGTTGGCGATTGCCTGGGTGCGGAATGAACCGCTTGGCGAAGAGGTGGCCCGGCTGCCGGATGTGTTGCCGGCTGCGTTCAACCTCAGCCCGCAAGGCATCGTTGACCTCGGCATCCTGTTGCTGCTGTTCACGCCGGCAGCATACACGGCGGTTTCGCTGTATATCTTCCTGAAACAGCGCGATTACACCTTCGTTGTCGTATGCTCTGTCCTCTTGCTGATTGCCGCGTTGAGCGTAGGAATGGGCCTTCGATAAGATGGAACTGGATCCGGTTGCCGTTATCTGTGCCATGGACTCCGAGGCGGTTCACCTTCGTGAACGGCTGGAGGACGCCCGGGAAGACCCGTTTCATGTCTGGCGGCGGACACGCGGCCGGATCGGGTCGGTCGAGTGCCAGATCATCGTGAGCGGAATCGGCCTGATCAATGCATCGGCAACGACCAGTGCGCTCTGCATTGGCCGGCGGCCACGGGCCATCATCAATTACGGTTGCTCCGGTGCGCACCGGGCGGACGTTGCCTGTGGCGATGTTGTCCTGGCAAACCGGGTGGTGCATCACTCGTCGATGATCGTCCAGCCGGATGGCAGCGAACGCTATCAGGGATTTCGCTATGGTCGTGATGGCGTGGAAGTCGTCGCTGAAGCGATACTGCCGGACCCGGAGCTGTTTGATCTGGCCACCCGTGCGGCGGGACGAACTCCGTTGCCAGCATGGCCGGGAGCCAGCCACGATCCGGTTGTCCATGTCGGCGCAGTCGGGTCGGCAGACATCTGGACCCAACATGGAGAGCGGATACGAACGCTCCACAATCTGCACGGTTCTCTCTGTGAAGAGATGGAAGCGGCAGCAATCGGCCAGGTCGCGGCGATCTTCGGCGTTCCATTTCTGGTGGTGAAGGACATTTCCAACAACGAACTGCAGGTGGCGACCGATCTTGAGAACGGCTGGGCCGATCTGCACGTAATTCGTGGTGAAATTGGGATGAGAGCGGCGCTGGTTGTAGAGACGACACTCGGGATGTTTGGCTGATGGCACTCGCAACCTTCCTGGAACGGCTGCGCACAGAAGAGCGCTGGACAAGCTGCATTGCAGACTGGCGGGTGTTGCCGCCGGTTGATGCTGAATATCGCCCGCTACCGGATGACCTCGATCCGCGGTTGACGGCTGCGCTGGCGTCGCGAGGTGTTACCCAGCTTTACAGCCACCAGGCGGATGCGCTGGTATCGGTCCGGGCGGGCGAGCATACGGTTATCGTCACCCCGACCGCGTCGGGCAAGACGCTCTGTTACAACCTGCCGGTGCTCGACCGGTTGCTTTCCGAGCCGAACGCCCGGGCGATGTTCCTCTTTCCAACCAAGGCACTGGCACAGGATCAGTATGTTGGCTTGCAGGCGCTGATCGAAGCCGCCGGGGCGGACCTCAAGACCTATCCATACGATGGCGACACCCCGGCGATGGAACGCAGGCTCATCCGGCGCGCCGGCAACATTGTCATCACCAACCCGGACATGCTCCATTCCGGCATCCTGCCGCATCACACCAAGTGGCACGAACTCTTCGAGAACCTGCAATACGTCGTGATCGACGAGATGCATGGCTACCGCGGTGTCTTTGGCTCGCATGTTGCCAACGTCATCCGCCGGTTGAAGCGCATCTGCCGGCACTATGGTGCGAGTCCCCAGTTCATCCTGGCATCGGCGACGATTGCCAATCCGGCGGACCTTGCGCAGCAGTTGATCGAGGAGCCGGTGCGGGTGATTGACCGCAATGGTGCGCCACGGGGAGAGCGGCAATTTGTGCTCTATAACCCGCCAGTGGTCAACCGGGCGCTCGGCATCCGCCGGTCATCGATGCTGGAGGCGAGCGGACTGGCCAGCGAATTGTTGCGGGCGGGAATCCATACTATCGTCTTCGCCCGAGCCAGGGTTACTGCCGAGGTGCTGCTGACCTATCTCCGGGAAGCATTGCCGACCCGGGTCGGGGCAAACGAGGCGATCCGGGGCTACCGGGGCGGCTATC
>CAZRNC010000007.1:0-2523 GCA_964601285.1 uncultured Thermomicrobiales bacterium
CGATTGCCAGCGCTGTCTGGGCATGGTCACCGGTAATCATGACGACACGAATGCCAGCCCCCTGGCAAGCAGCAATGGACTCTCGCACTCCCTCTCGCGGTGGATCGAGCATGCCCTGCAATCCCAGGAAGATCAGCCCCTGTGGCTCGAGGGTCTCCTCCAGCGAAAGGTCAGGATCGAGTTCCGGCGCATAGGCCATGGCCAGCACACGTAGCCCCCGACCGGCGAATTCTGACGCGATACGAGACACTTCCGCCCGGTCCAGCGTTTCCAACCCGTTCGGCGTCAGCATCCGGTCGCTCATCGCCACCACACGCTCCGGCGCACCTTTGACAAACTGCACATTCTGCCCGTTGCGCTGGACAATTGAACCGGAGAACTGCCGCTCCGGCTCGAACGGAATCTCCATCTCGAACTGCCAGGAAGATCGCGCCTGCTCCGGATCGAGTCCCAACTCGAGCGCAGCAAGCAGCAGCGCAATTTCAGTTGGATCGCCGGTAGCAGAGTAGTCGCCGGCACCGGAGGAAACCGTCGCCTCGTTTGCGAGCACGCTGGCCAGCAGGGTTAACGTCAGCGGATCACTGCCATCCACGGGGCGCTCAGCCGGAAGCACATCCAGCTCATCAAGGTCCACACCGCTCAGCTGGTGGACGGCACCTCCGGCCCAGATCGCCCGTACACTCATCCGGTTCTCGGTGAGCGTGCCAGTCTTGTCCGAGCCGATCACGGTCGTGCTGCCAAGGGTCTCGACGGCCGGCAGGCGGCGAATCACCGCATTGCGGGCGGCCATCCTCCGGACACTGATTGCCAGTGCAACAGTCGAAACAACGATCAGCCCTTCGGGCACGGCGGCGACGGCCATGGCAACAACCATCGCAACGATCTCGTGGACCTCACCGCCCCGGGCCAGACCAACGACGAGGGCAATCAGCGATGCCACACCGGTCATCAGCGCAATTACCCGGGCAAAGCGTTCCAACCGCAATTGCAACGGAGTCTCCGGCTGCGCCTCGGCATGCACCTCGGTTGCAATGTTGCCCAGTTCGGTGTTGATGCCGGTAGCCACGACGTAGCCACTCCCCCGGCCACTGGCAACGACCGCTCCGGCATAGGCCATGTTGGCGCGATCGGCCAGCACCAGATTCTCGTCGAACACCTGTACCCGTTTTGGCACGGTTGTCGACTCACCGGTCAACAACGATTCGTCGACCAGCAGCGCCGAGGTTGAGATGAGCCGGAGATCGGCCGGTATGCGTGCGCCCGATTCCAGCAGCACCAGGTCGCCCGGTACCAGATCGCGACTCTCAATATCGAGCTGGCGACTGCCCCGGATCACCCGGGCTCCAGGTGAGACCAACCGCATCAGCGAGCGGATCGACGCCTCGGCCCGCCGTTCCTGGGTGAACCCGATGCTGGCATTCAGCAGGAGGGCAAAGGCAATGACAGCGGTATCGATGTACTCGCCGGAAACGGAGGTAAACACCGCGGCAATCAGCAGAATGTAGACAAGAGGACTGCGGAACTGGTTGAGGAGTACAACCCAGAGGCTGGTTGGTGGCACCTCCTTAAGCTGGTTGGGACCATGGCGCACAAGACGGCGACGTGCTTCATCGCCAGCCAGGCCGGTCGGGCCGGTATCCAGCCGTTGCGCGACCAGATGGTGGTCCATCGCATGCCAGACGGGTGACTCGAGTGGCATGTTTGTCGTCATCAACGCTCCCGTTCACGGTGGCATCTTCTCCGACGCAATCCCACCCGGACCTTGCAGCAGGGCGGCCAAGCCGTCCCTTTACCTCTAGCCTACCGGCTGGACGGTTGCAGTGTCATAAGCAGACATCCGGGAGCGTTACAAAAGGCTCACAAGCTACCTCTTATGTCATCTCTCCACCGGCAACAAACGACGGATGATCCAGATCCGAGACATGCTGGTACTCTCGCCAGTGACTGATCAGGCCGTTCTCGACCCGCACCAGCACCAACCCGTGATAGCGCTGTGCCTCTTCGTAGCTGTACTCCGCCGCGCCGGCCTGGATTGATTCGTCGAAGAGCACGGTGTGCCACTGGACGACATTGGCCGACCCTTCCGGAATCTCGAAGAACCGGCGCAGCTCGTCCCTACCGTTGATCTGATATCTCAACGGATCGGCGTAGTCGACATCCTCGCTGAAGCAGGCCGCCGCCCGGTCGGGGTCGTTCGACGTCCAGGCATCGGCCAGCCCCAGCAGCAGAAAGACAAACTCATCGCGGGTCAACGCACCTACCTTCCTATTCCGGACGCCAGCTCAGGCTGCCGCCACCGCTGGTGGTGATGTGTACCGGATTGGAACCATCCGCCAGGACGATCACAATGCCGTGGTTGGTGAACGCAATGTACTGGCCATCCGGTGACCAGACTGGCTGGACGCCGCCGCCCCAATTCCAGACCGGATCCAAAGTCGGACCAATCAGCACCTGCTGGTCCGTCCCGTCTGGGTTGGTCACGATCAGGCCACGATTCTGCCGGTAGACCAGCTTGGTTCCATC
>CAZRNC010000007.1:2623-22010 GCA_964601285.1 uncultured Thermomicrobiales bacterium
GGTGAAGGTCGAACGGTGTTGGTAAACGCTATCCGGGTTCCATCCGGTGACCAGGCAGCGCCACCCGAGAAACTACCTTGCTCATCCACCGGCTCGATGAACGTTAGCTGGCGTTGATCGCTACCGTCAGCGTTCATCAGGAAGATCTGGAACTCCTTGTCGGCAATCCGCCGGGTAAAGGCGATTGTCGATCCATCCGGAGACCAGGCAGGGCTAAAACTGAACCCGTCGTCAGTGAGTTGGGTCAGGTTGGAGCCATCAGCATCGACGACGAAGATGTGGCTGTCCCACTCCGGGCCACGCTGGAAGGCGACCTTCGTGCCATCGGGTGACCAGACAGGCTGCTGGTCATTCACCTCGTTGTTATCACCGCTGAGATTGACGATGATCGAACCGTCAGTATCAAAGAGGAAGACATTCGTCACCGGACGGTCCGGCTTCACCGAAGGCACAGACCCAAGCCCAAGCAACGTACCGGTCGCGTCAGTCTGGGCGTAGCGCCAGGCGTAGTAGTGCTGGCCAACATTGCCGGCCTCAACCTGCCAGCCAGGCTCGTTGCCCGGCGTGAAGGTCAGGCAACGCCGCTCGAAACACTGCATCAGCACCAGTTGCCCGGTGCCGGCAACCACGACATCGGCCCAGTAGGGCTCGGTGATCGGCCGGCCAGTGGCGTAGAACGGGTTCTCAAACAGCTTGTCGGTGACAAACTGATCGTTCTCCCAGACCGTGCCTTCCGAGTTCATGAACGCCCAAAATGGCGCGGCGATGTTGTGGCCGGTGACGTCGTCATAGAAACCGTAGCGGACTTCCGGAATACTGATCGAAGGATCATGCTCGACAAGGTCGCCAGAACGGGCGATCCAGTCGATGATCAGGGCATCGCCACGATTCTCGACCGGGTCAAGATGATTCAGGAAGCTGGCATACGTCGGGCCGTTTGGATCGTTGGCATCGCCGGCGACATTCACCTGCGCCGGGAACCGGTACTGGTTCTGCTCGGTAAAATCGTTGACCTGCAACTGACCGGTGATCATCTCAACGACCAGCAGGCCGTTGGTGACGTACCAGATCGAATCCGGATCACCTTCGGGATGGGTGATCTCCATGCGCGCCTTGTCGAAATACTGCACCGTCCGCTGCTGGCCCGGAGACTGGAAGTACTCCTCTTGCATCTCCTCGCTGTGCGGCAAACCCCACATCCAGGTGCGCTCGACAGCGCCATCCTCGACTGGTTTGTCAGTTCGGTCCCAGGTGCGCTGGAAGTGATCGTTGGTCACCTCCGGTGTCTGGGCCAGCACGCCTTGCAGGCTGGATAGCAACAGCATTGCCACCAGCAGCATGCCAATTCCGGCGCGGTTCCGTCTCCCGCGGATAGCCATGGTTCGCCCTCCCGACCAGTGAATTGTGGTGAACTCGTGCGTACTCGCAATACGCTCCTTACTCCCTTCAACGAGTCAGGCGAAAAAGGGTTGCAAGCAAATATGTAACGCCGGGCACCCCTGAACCGTCTATTCTCCAAGGGAACAGCAATGGTGGGCGAGGAAGATAGCGGTGACAGATAGCCGGTCCATAGCGAGGACAACCGGGCAGAAGCAGCCTGAGGAGCCGGACGATGCTGCGCTGGCGCAAGCTGCCCTGGCGGACCCGGCGGCGTTCGGACCGCTCTATCAACGCTATGTCGACCCGATCTACCGTTACTCCCTTGTCCGGCTTGGCAACCGGCAATCCGCGGAAGATGCCACCAGCAAAACCTTCACGAAAGCGCTCTCAAACCTCAACAGCTTTCGTGGCGGTTCGTTCCGGGCCTGGCTCTTCCGGATCGCCCACAACGCTGTGGTCGATAGCCACCGCAAACGCCGCCCTTCGGCACCGTTCGACCGGGTCGGCAGCGTCGCCGCCAACGACCGGTCGCCGGAGGAGCTGGCGATCGCCCGGAGCGAGGTCGACCGGCTCCGTCAGGCACTCGACCGCCTGCCCCAAGACCAGCAGATCGTCATTGAGCTAGGGCTTGCCGGCTGGACCGGCGCAGAAATCAGCGAAGCCACCGGCAAGAGCGCCGGCAATGTGCGGATCATCCGCTACCGAGCCATGCAACGCCTGACCGACATCCTGAATCCAACCGCAGCCGAACCCGGGGAGCACACCGATGAGCATTGATGAACGCAGCCAGGCAGCACTGCTGGAACAGTTCCTGCTCGATCCTGCTGCAGCACCACCAACCGGTCTCGATGCCGGCATCGCCGCCACTGCCACCCTGCTGGCCGAACGGCTCTCCCCCGCCGGCCCGTCCCCGGAGTTTGTCCGCAAGCTGGAGCAGCAACTCACAACTCCGCAGCCGGCCGGATACGCCGGAACACTTCCACCAGTATCCGGCTCCATGGCATCCGCGCCGGCAACCGTCGAGGAGTGGAAACCACGTCCACGGCGCATTGAACTGTTGCGCATCGCCGCCGCCGGCCTGATCATCCTGCTGCTCGGCTCACTGCTGATCTACCTCTTCTCCAACCAGGACGACCGCCCGCAGGTCGCCGCGCCCGGTGGCGGCATCGACGGCGAGCTCCTCGTCAGCTGGGATCCGAGAGGTGGTGAGAACTACAAGCTCTACATCGTCCCGGCCGATGGTTCCGAACCACGCAAGCTGACTCCCGGTCCGCATGAGGACGATGGTGTTACCGAGGAATATGGAACATGGTCACCGGATGGACGCTGGGTCGCCTATACCCGCAAGGATGGTGACAAGTGGGAGCTCCACGTCGCGCCGGTGGATAGACACGCCGAACCGCTCAATCTCACGCTAGGCCTGCAGTCCAGCATTCCTTACGGCTGGTCACCAGACGGAACGCAGATCCTCTTCTCGAGCCGAGGCGAACACAATATTGATATTCATGTCATGAATTCTGACGGCACGAATGTACGGAACCTGACCGGCAACGCTGCAGACGGCTCGTGGGGTGGCGCGTGGTCTCCGGACGGCCGGCAGATTGCGTTTTCCATGTTTGGCCCGGCAGAACCCGAGCCAACCGGCCCACGAGGAGAGATTCAAACCTGGGTAATGGACGTCGACGGCAGCAACCAACGCCAACTCACGGCATTGCCGGCCCTGGTGCAGGCTCCGGTCTGGAGTCCCGATGGAGAGTGGCTTGCATTCTGGTATGGCAGTGACATCTGGATCATCAACCCCGATGGTGAGAATCTGACCAACCTGACCAATGATGTCCTGGCGTATGACGAACCTGCCTGGTCCCATGGTCAGAATCAGATTGTCTATGCCAGCGGTAACATGGCAGTCGGCAGCAGCGACATTGTTGTTATCGATACCGACGGCAATATCATCCAGCAATGGACGCCGGACGCCGACATTCTGAGAACACCAACCTGGTCACCTGACGACCAACATTTCGCTTACCCGGCAGGAAACCGGATCGATCCTGATTCCACCGCGGAACCACGCGACCTCACCTTCAACGACTATGACTGGCGTTTGGAGATCGCGACCATTGATGGCAACAACCGGCACGTGCTTCTGGAAGGCGGCATCAATACCAGCCGGCCACCTGCCTGGAAACCTGCCGGCAACAATCTTCCCCCAGTAGATGATCCGCGGCCTTCACCAACAGAGTTTGTCGGCTGGCCGGACACTGCCCAGTTAGGATCTGGCGACGCGTTCCAGACCGGCAGACTATCCAGTGCTTGTGACTGGTTTGGCTATCCTGTCTGCAATGAGGGCGTGGCGTCCTATATGGTCCCGGACGAACCGCTCGAGGTTGCACCACAAACAGCACTTCACTTTCAGGTGGACGGTATCAGCGACGAGGAATTGTCGATCACCAGCGCGATTGCTGTCCCGATCACTGAAGACAATGTCCGCCACGTCCCGGACGAAGGCATAATGTTCGTGTTCGATCCCAGCGATCTGGTAACTCCCTTGGAACCTGCCGGCGATGCACTTGCAATTCTCTCCGAGCTAACGGCGGGTGTCTACGCGCTCCAGATTGAGGTAACCCACACTTCGACTGAGGGGAGAGCAATTTTTGGCTTCTATATTCACGTTGACGATGGCGACTCGGGCCCGTCAGAGGACCTTACTGGCTGGGTGCATTATGGCGACCAATCACAACGTGGCGAGCTCTTCCCGTTGTGCATGTGGCCCGGCACGACGGTCTGCTTGGACCCTGCCGGCTTTGCCTTCCCGGATGACATCCTGGAAGTGCCTGCTGGCGCGGCTCTGACCTTCAGCATCGACGGGTTAACAAGCGAAGATCTGGCAAACATCGGGACAACCGCACATACGATTGACGAGAACTCAACAATTGAGGTCTACAATGGCATCTCACACTTCATGTACACAAGATTCGACGAGGTGACGATCCCGACAACCTGGTCGCCAACCACCCATGAAATCACCGTCGATCTTCCACCAGGCGAGTACGCTGTTGCTGTCTGGGTTGTCCTGGCCTCAGGAGGCGGCGCTACCTACGGCTTCCACATCCGTATCGGCGGCGAACCGGAGTCATCGACCGGCGCAGATAGTTGGCCACAGATTGCCAGACTCACCCTCGGCAGTGAGTTCCAGGAGGGTGTCCTTGGTGGCACGTGCGGCTGGTTTGATAACCCTGAGTGCAATGACGAATTGACATGGATGTTCCCGGTCATTCCACTGGAGGTCACCCCGGAGGCAGCGTTTGATCTGCAAGTCATCGGCCTTCCGGATGAAGAGATTGCAGTAACGGATGTATGGGCTATCGGCGGTTTGGAGTTTGGTCAATCCCTTGTGACGGACATGGGACTCTTGTCATTGCCCACTGACCCGGACACACTTGCCAGGATGGTTGAGTATTTCAGCGATTCGCTCGAAATGATCTCTAGTTTCCCGCCAGGCGACTATGCCATCGCCGTCAAGGTCCGCCATCTCCCGAGCTCTGGCACAGCATATTTCCGCTTCCACATTCGGGTGAGTGAAACAGGTCCCGAAGGTGAACCGCAATCACCCGTCATCAACAACTTCCCGACTATCTACGACGATGCCGAGGTGTTATATGTCGTGTCGGTGATGGTGAACGTCGTGGGACAGGAGTTTGAAACGCACACCTGGGTCAACCAGACCAACGGTGATGCCATTATCCAGCGATACATGGACGGGGTGCTCTGGGAGACCTTGCTGCGGCAGGGCAACATCGTCATCACCTACAACCAGGAATCCATCCACACGCAAGAGTACCTTTCAGCATCCGACGCCGACATCACCAGACGTCTGTTCCTCTACCGGGAAGCACTGGAACGCGGAACTGCCGAGCTGCTTGGAGAAGAGGTTTTCATGGGTCAACCGGCGTTGAAAGTTGATGTTGCCAACATCGACGATCAATTCGTTGAGAGTGAGGTCGTTTGGCTCGATCCGGAGACGTTGCTCCCGCTTGGTTATAGTTCCGATTCGGGAGCCAACTATAGCTATCCGGTCGTCGAGGCACTCCCGGCGAGCGCCATGCCGAACGAGATATTCGAGATGGATCCGCCGTCTACTGTGGCTCGCAGCATACATATCCGCCAACTCACCATCGACGAGACGAAGCAGTTCCCGATCTACCCGGTCTGGTGGCTTGGCGAAACCTGGAACGGATTCCAACTGCAACGCATCAGCCACTCGGTTGAAACGCTGACCTCCCAAACCGGTGTCATGCGCCTGATCTATGTTGATACTGAAACCGGCGTGCAAGGTATCGTCATATCCTTGCACGGCGAACTTGTCGAATCGCAGACACAAGATTGGCAGGAAGCCGCTGAATACTCCGAACCAATCGTGGTAGGCGAATTCTCGGGCTGGCTGTATGAGTCCACAGCTGGCAATTCGGCCGTACTCCATTTAGAACATGGAATCCACTACCTGAAGATAGATGCGCCAGATCGCGAGACAGCTCTGCAAGTGGTCGAGCAGTTAATGCAGATGAACGAAGAGCAATGACCACCGACGAACCGGACAAGTTCTCCTGGCGACGGCACTGGCGGGCGGGAGTGCTATGGACATCCCTGCTGCTCGCCGGCGTGGCCGTCCTGTACCTCACAGCCGGGTAGTGACCGACGGTACGGATGATCCGGGTGAAACCTAACCTGCATTCTCCAGCACAGCCGCTGCGATCCGGCGGACGCGGTCGGAGTCGGCGATGGCATCGATCTGGACGATCTTGCCGTCGGTAACAACGAAGCCCATGATACCGATCGGGTAGTCGCCAACCGTGATCACCACGCCGGCGGTGCCGTTGACCAGCGCCGGGTGGAGCGTCGCGTTCGGAATCGCGTTACGCAGCGAGGCACGAGCGACCGCATCGACGCCAGAGAGTTCGGTGGAGACCTTTTCGCGTCCCGGCGAGCCGTCGGCCCGCAAGACAACATCCGGATGCAGCAAGGCCACCAGCGAATCAAAATCTCCGCCACGGGCTGCCTGGAAGAACGCCGTTACCACCTCACGTTGCCGGCGATGGTCCGGATCCGGTTTCGGCAGGTCTGCTCCGCGCACTCTGCGACGTGCCCGGCTGGCCAGTTGTCGGGTTGCTTCCGGGGTGCGATCCACCATCCCGGCAATCTCGTTGAACGGCAGATCGAACATGTCGTGCAGTACAAATGCCAGTCGCTCGGCCGGCGATAGCGTTTCCAGCACCACCAGCAACGCCAACCCGATCGAATCCGCCAGGACAGCTTCTTCCTCGGGGTGCAGACCGCTATCCGGAACCACGACCGGGTCCGGCAGATGGACGCCGAAGTAGCGTTCGTTGCGGGTGTTCCGCGAGCGGAGCATGTTGAGACAGACACGGGCGACGATCGTGGTCAGCCAACCGGCGGTATTCTCGACGCCATCGGTACCGGCACGACTCGCCCGGATCCAGGCATCCTGCACAGCATCTTCCGCCTCGGCTATCGAACCAAGCATCCGGTAGGCCACTGCCCGCAGGTGGGGCCGCTGCTCCTCAAACTGCTCTGCCAACTTCTGATTTTCGTTCATCTGTCACATCCTCTCACGCTCAGGTGTCATAGAGGTGACCCGACAAGCACGGGATTTGTGACAAGGAGGTTCACCATGAACGCTATGGAGCGCAACGCGGCAACGACGCCGATGCTGGTTACCGGTGGCACCGGAACCCTTGGCAAACATGTCATCGCCCGTTTACAGGATACAGGTCTGCCGATACGAGTGTTGACCCGCAACGCCAGACCAAACGCCGGCAATGTCACCTATGTCACCGGTGACCTGTCGACTGGTGAAGGCGTGGATGCCGCCGTGCAAGGGGTCGAGACTATTCTCCACCTGGCCGGCAGTGCCAAGGGCGACGATGTCAAAACCCGCACGTTGGTAACGGCTGCCCGCAAGGCCGGCAACCCGCATCTGATCTACATCTCGGTGGTTGGCGCGGACCTGATCCCGATGGCTGGCCGGCTCGACCGGATGATGTTCGGTTACTTCGGCGCAAAGCACGAATCCGAGCAGATCATCACGGCGTCCGGTCTGCCCTGGACGCTACTGCGTGCCACCCAGTTCCACGATCTGACCTTCACTACCGCCGAGCAGATGGCAAAAATGCCGATCATCACCGTGCCATCAGGCTTCCGGTTCCAGCCGATCAACTCCGACGAGGTGGCAGCACGGCTGGTCGAGCTTGCCCAGGGACCACCGGCAGGTCGTGTGCCGGACATGGCCGGCCCGAAGGTCTATACGATGGAAGCGCTAGTCAAGAGCTACCTGCAGGCAGCCGGACGAAAGCGACCGCTGATGAACATGCGCATGCCCGGCAGCGCCGCCCGTGCGGTCCGCGACGGTGTCAACCTCGCCCCGGAACGGGCAATCGGCAAGCAAACCTGGGAGGCGTTCCTTGCAGAACGGCTTGGTTCAGTGCCCGCCGGCCGGCCCTCGCCGGTTGAGGGTTAAGGTCGGATTGTGCGTTTCCTTGGTGATCGTTGCCCGTCATACATCCGGATAGCGGGCCAGCCAGAGATCCCGCGTCAGCTCTGCCTGGCCCAGATGTTCGGCTGCATGACGGGCAACCACGATCAGAACTTCCCGGCCGGGGATCGTGCCTCGACGGGGATGTGGACGATCACCCTCAAGGTCATCGGATGTCAACGTCGAGAGCGCTGCCTCCAGGCGTGGACGCAGTTCCCGCCAACGGTGTTGTAGGACGGCAACGGTCGTGTCGCGCTGCTGGAACTCCCCTTCGCAGTTGCGGTCAACCCGTTGCCCACACAACGTTTCCAGTAGATTCTCCTCAGCATTTCCCAACGTGTGGGTCACCAGCACGGCGACGGAGTTGGTGTCTGGTGCCGGAGGTTCCCAGTCCAGGCCCTCCGGACTCATGCCAGCAGCAACTTCGACTAGGCGGTCCAGCGAACTCGCAATGTAGCGCCAGAATGATGCAACCTCGGTACTGGCAAATGCCGAACGGTCCAATCCCGCCATGCCGTCTCCCCTCTGCGTCTTCCCGGTGAGATCAAGCCAACAGATTGGCGAAATCATCCCTGCCTGGCAGTCGATGCTCTATGATGCGCCGAACACAGCCTGAACGTCCATACAACCGAAAGGACCACCTTACAATGCTGGACCGCTTTTATGTACCGCAGGAAGACCTGGTGCGGGTTTCCGCCGAGGCGCTCCGCAAGACGGTAATCGAGATTTTCCAGGGGGTTGGTGTCCCGGAAGAGGACGCGGCCGAGGGGGCCAACACGCTGGTGGCGTCGGACCTGCGCGGCGTTGAATCGCATGGCGTCTCGAACATGTTGCGGAATTATGTCATGTGGTTCCGGCAGGGCATTCTGAACCCCACCCCGCAGTGGAAAATCCTTCGGGAAGCGCCGGCGACGGCCACGATCGACGGGGACAAAGGACTCGGCGTCATTCAGGGACCGCGGGCGATGCGGATGGCAATGGAGAAGGCCCGAAATGTCGGTGTCGGCATTGTCACGATCCACAACAGCGGACACCTCGGCGCGGTCGGTCACCATGCGATGCTGGCTGCCGAGCAGGACATGGTCGGTGTCTGCATGACCGCTGCCGGGTTGCGAGTGCTACCGACGTTTGGACGGATTCCCCGGGTCGGCACGAATCCGATTTCGATTGCCGCGCCGGCTGGGACCGAACCCTGGGTGCTGTTCGATGCCGCCACCTCGGCGGTTGCCGGCAACAAGATCACCCTGGCTGAACGGGTTGGCGCGCAGATGGAGCCAGCCTGGGTGGCAGGTCTCGATGGCGTACCGATTACCGATGCTCAACCGGTCCCACCTCGTGGCGAGTTCAACCAGTTACCGCTGGGCGGAACCCGCGAGCAAGGCTCGCACAAGGGCTATGGACTGGCGTTGATGGTCGAGATTCTCAGTACGATGCTCTCGGGCGGCATTCCGGCGATGATCAACCCCGATGCCGGCGCGAAGCACTATTTCGCGGCCTACAACATCGAGGCGTTCACCGATCTGGCTGGCTTCAAGGAGATGATGGACCTGGCGCTGCAAACGCTGCAGGAGACCCCGCCGGCCGATGGTGTGGAACGGGTCATCTATCCCGGCCTGCCGGAACATGAGCACGAAGCCGACCGCACGGTCAACGGCATCCCGCTCCACAGTGAGGTCATCGCCTGGTTCGACCTGATCGCTGACGAACTCAATATCGCCCCGCTCGAGCGGATGGAATCCTGACCTGACCTACTGGGATATGTCGCACAAAACCAAGCCACGGTTCGGTGTGGTGTAGAAACGCCATACGTTCTCAAAAAAACAATCAGGGCCGGTGGGTAAACCCACCGGCCCTGATCATTGACCGTCCGGATGCGTCCGGGGAGGAGAAATCTTATTCTTCGGCGTACCAGTTCTCGAGATCGTGAACCGACGGCTCCCAGCGGGAGTGGACATGACCTTTGACCCGGTTGGAGAAGCCGGTGAGGCTTGCCCGCTGCACCAGACCAATGCGGGCAACATCCTCAATCACCAGGTCGTTCAACTTGATGAAGCCCTCGGCCTGCTTGTCGAAGTCCAGCTCGACTGCCAACTCAGCCCAGGTCTCGTTGAACTCCTCATTGACCCAGCGCATGTAGTTGCGGCCAGACCAGTTGTTGGACTTCTGGGAGATGTCCTCGGCAGGATCAGCCGAAAGGAAGCCGGCCATGTAGTCAATCGGGAACGGGCTGACCGGTCCGTTGGTGAACATCGTCAGGTCAGCATAGAACTTGGAAACGGTGTCCGGGTTGCCGACATCGGAGGAGAAGTAAACGCTGGCATCGATCGCCTTGATCTCGACCTTGAAGCCCAGCTCTTCCCACGACTGCTTGAGGATTTCCTGGGTTCGCTGGCGAATGGACGACACCGTGGAGGTGAACACGACGGAAAGCTCTACGCCATCCTTCTTGCGGACGTCACCATCCATTACCCAGCCAGCTTCGTCCAGCAGCGCTGCTGCTCCATCGAGGTCGAACTCGATAACCGTGTTTGGCGACGAGAACGGGTCCGGAGAGACCAGGGTATTCGCCGACGCCACGCCTGCTTCGCCATAGAGCTGGGTGGCGATCAGGTCGCGGTCGGTTGCCAACCGCAGTGCCTGACGCACCTTGATATCACTGAAGAACGGATGCTGGGTGGATGGCTCGGAACGAGCACCATCAACTTCGGTTGTGGGGTCAGCAAAGTTCACGAAAACCTGCTCGACACTGTTGCCGAGCGGGTTGGTGATGTGACCGGTCGATGCCTGGGACTGGAGCTGTTCCAGCACATCCTTCTCGATCTGAAGGTTCCAGGCGTAGTCGGTTTCGCCAAGCTGCACCGCGGCACGCGCTGCGGAAACCGCATCGCCGCCACCCTTGAGCTCGACTTCGCGGAAATACGGCTTGTCCGGGTCGCGGAAGTTCTCGTTCATCTCGTAGAGCACGACGTCTCCCGGGCGGAACTCCTTGACCTTGTAGGCGCCGGTACCGATCGGCTTCATGTTGAACGGTGCTTCCCGGGAAGACGATCCCTTGTATTCCTCAAGGATGTGCTTCGGCAGGACCTGGCCATAGAATGCGCCGGCGAACAGCGTGATCCAGCCCGGGTTCGGCTCGTCGAAATGGAAGGTGATCGTGTAGTCGTCAATGATCTCGGCATCAACGGCCTTGCCGTAGATGTGGGCAGACGTCGCGGTCGTTTCCGGATCAGTGGCAAATTCCCAGGTGAAGTGGACATCGGCTGCGGTGAACGGTTCGCCGTCAGACCAAAGGACGCCTTCCTTGAGCTTGTAGGTAACGCTCAGGCCATCCTCGGAAACGCCGCCATTCTCCAGCGACGGGACCTCGGCAGCGAGGACTGGTACAAGCTGACCCTCGGAATTGGTGTTCACCAGCGGCTCGTTCACGATACGCGCGGCGAGCGAATCCTTGTCGCCCTGGGAGAAGTGCTGGTTCAGGATTGTCGGAGCCTGCCAGAAGAGCAGGCGCAGGGTGTCGCCCTGACCACGGCCGGCAGAAGAACCTTCATCGGTCTCTTCAGTTGCTTCGTCGTCCGGTTCGTCAGTTTCCTCGTCCTCGCCGGAATCGCCTTCAGTGGCAGTTGCGTCGCCTTCGTCACCACCGGTTGGAGCCTGGGTGGCGGTTGGATCGGCATCGTCATCGCCACAAGCTGCCAGCAACGCGGCCAGTGCCGGCGCGGTCAAACCCAACGCCAGTCCTCGCTTCAGCACGCTGCGGCGCGAGAGGGTTCCGGTTGAAGCCAATTGGAGAAGCTCGTCAACCTGGTTCGGATTACTCATTGAAATCGGTATCCATTCTGATCTGCACCATACTGGTGCTTCCAACCAGACAACCCGGAATCTCATGACGAGTCCGTCAATGAGAAGAGTCTCCGTATTGTCTTCCTGCTGATTACCGGTAGCTGGTAAGGATTCTGGTGGTTCGTAACCTGATATCACTCCCAGCGAGGCATGTACCACTCTTTCGCAATGCGAATGTCGGCACGTCAGATGCTGGCCCAGCCTCTGACCCACGCCGTTTCCGGCGACGATAGCCTAACAGTCCGACTGGGAATGCGTCAACTATCTTCAAGAACTATACGAAAAGATTGGAACGCTCGGGAATATACTGATTGTTTCGCGCAGCCCTACTCATTTGTTTTCATGAAACAAGATTTCCTGCTACGGCATCCGGCGGCGGGCAAGATAAAGTTCACTGCCGTAACGGACCCGTAGCAAACCATCGTCTAGAACGTAGTTGCCGGCAAGTTCCCGGGTGAGGTTGATGGCAGGAGCCTCGCCGATCAGGTCGATCACCTGCTGAAAGCGTGATGAGGAGACGGCCATACCGATGAAGGCGTCGACAGTCACCGGATAGTCCCAATAGACAATGGCTGGCGGATCGACATCCAGATCCTCAATTTCTCGCAGCTCCGCCGTGATATCGAATGACCGGTAATGCCGGCTATAGCCCGGATTGTGAGTCTCCATCAACGTCTCGTAGCGGTCCAGAAACTCGCTGGTGCTCCAGTCCCGGTTGTTCTGGAGGATTGCCAGCGTGCCGCACGGACGCAACACCCGGCAGACCTCGGCATAGAAGCGTGGCCGGTCGAACCACTGCACAGCCTGGGCAACCACCACTGCAGCCAGCACACCATCGTCATACGGAAGTTCCTCGGCGGTGGATTCGATATATGCAATACCGAACGAATCCGGTGTGGATTGTTCAGCCTGCAAACGCATGCCAGCCCCCGGCTCAAGACCAATCAGCAGGTAGCGGTCGTCTAAATGCTGCCGTAGCAACCGGGTCGCAATACCGGTCCCCGCTCCAACATCCACCACAACAGCCGGATCCGGATGCTCGCCGGCATCAACATGTGCCCCAAGCTGTATGAGCAGCTCGGCAGGATACTCCGGACGATACTGATCGTATCCACCGGCCAACTGGTCGAACTGACTGCCTGGCCTCTCCATCACATCCCCTATCCTCAGCGTTTCCGGGTCACCTGACAATCGTATACGGTTTGCCGCCAGCACCTTGCATTGAATAGAAGTAGGCCGCACCGGTACTGTATGTCAAACGCAGTGACAAAAGTCACAGTATTCCGACCCGGTGACTAGTATATTGGCAGAAGTCGGTGTCCGGGTTACCAGACACACCTTTGACAGTCCTCATCCAGAAGGGAAATATACCGATATGACCACCTCCAGCCCAATCACGACCACCACACTGGAAACCATGCAGATCAGCCGCATTGTCGAGGTCTATCCGGAGACGATGTCCGTCTTCAGTCACTACGGCCTGGACATGTGCTGCGGCGGTTCGCACACGGTTTCTGATGCAGCCAGGTTGCATGAGATCAAGCAGGATGAGCTGACCGGAGCGCTCCTGGACACGATCAACCGCGAACGGCGATAAGCCATGGGACAACGCATGGTACCGGCCGTCATCCTGATGGCGGTGCTGGCCTTTGCAGCGAGTGCGCTGGCAATAGCTTTCGTGCTGGATCACTTCCGCTACTGGAGTGCATCGGTCGCGCTGGTTGTGCTCGGCGGCATCACCCCGATGATCTTCGCCGTCAACGCCCGGATTTTGCCAGTCTTCAGTGGCCGGGGCTGGCAACGTCCGAACATCCTCTATGCCGCCATGGTCTCCACCATTGCCGGCGCCTGGATGGTGTTTGTCGGCCGCGCCCTGCCAAATGACCTGCTCGAAACAGCCGGCACGTTTGCAGCACTCGCCGGTGGACTGCTCTTTCTGACAAGTATCGTGCTGCTGTTCCGCTCTCCACGACGCGGAAGCGGTCCACCGCTTCCCTATCCGGGGCAGGCGGAAGTCGACAAGGTAGGAACGAAGTTCATGCGGCTGGCAAGCATCTATCTGGTGCTTGGCCTGGTGACCGGCGTGCTTCTGGAGTTCTGGACACCAACCCGCGGACGTTGGGATCTCGTCTGGGCGCACCTGATGCTGGTCGGCTGGTTCGTCTCGATGGCGTCCGGTGTGCTCTATCACATCGGTTCCCGCTGGACTGGTGGACAGTGGAAGTGGCCGAAGCTCATCCATGCCCACTACTACATCACCCTGATCGCACTGCCATTGATGATCGTCGCACTGGCCAGGAACATGACTGACCTCTTTAAGGTAGCCGGCCCGCTACAGGCTGCAGCTGTCATCCTGTTAGTGGTCAATGTCTTTCCGATGGCACGAAAAATGCCGCCAACGGTGCGCACCGGCGTCATCGCGGCCGCCTGCTTCCTGGCGCTAGGGGTCTCACTCGGTGCATCCGTCGCTATTGATCCGGCCAATCACACGGCATTGCGGCTGGCCCACGCCCAAATCAATCTCTATGGCTGGGCGGGGCTGCTGATTTCTGGCGTTGGCTACTATCTGTTCCCCCGGTTTGCCGGCCAACCGCTGCGCTGGCCGCGCGTTGCCCAGATTCAGGTCGTGCTATTGTTGATCAGCGTGATTGTCAGTTCGACCGCCTGGTGGCGCTTCTTCCGGGGAAACTCGTTCGTTGAGCCACTGCTCACAATAACCGCGCTGACCATCGCTGCCAGCTTCCTGATCTTTGCAACATTGATCGGCCTAACCTTTATGTCAGCACGTGCCGGGGTAACAACCAACACGATCCAGCCCACCACACGCATCGTTCCAAGGCGGTAGCTGCGGATGGATCGGGTAAGCATTCTCTTTGTCCGGGCGGCACTGATCTGGCTACTTTCAGGGTTCATCCTGGGCGGGTTGATGCTATCGGACAACCTTGTGCCCGGCGACTGGCGGCTCTGGTTCGCTCCGTCGCACGGGCACATGCTCTTTGTCGGCTGGTTCATGCAGTTTGCCATCGGCGTCGGCTACTGGCTGTTGCCTCGCAAACGCACCCCGGAACGCCCCGAGGGCTACCATGAACCGTCAGCCTTCATGGCGTTCATTCTGCTCAATGCCGGTTTGCTAGTACGTGTGGCCGTCGAACCCTGGACTCGAGCCGGCCACGAAGGGCTTCCCCTCGACCTGCTGCTGGCCTGTTCGTCGATCCTTCAAGTCGGCGCCATCCTGATCATCGTCCCCCAGATCTGGAGACGAATCATCGCCCGCAAGAAACGCCCGGTGCAATAGGTCGCACCGGGCGCTGTTCTGACATGGTGTTGTTGAGAGTGGAGCCTAGACGCCGGCGGTCACTCCGGCTGTTGTCGGGACGCTTGCCGTTGCCTTGGCGCCGCCTCCGGTGAGCTTGCCCTTGAGCAGTGCGTAGAGCACCGCCTGCGAGGTGACCAGCCGGTTGTGGCCCTGTTCGAAGACGACTGACTGCGGGCCATCGATCACTTCCGCCGTCATCTCGTCACCCCGGTGAGCCGGCAGGCAGTGCATGAAGATAGCATCTGGCGCGGCCTTGCTCATCAACTCGGTTGTCACCCGGTAGGGGGTCAGCGCGGCAACCTGGGATGTCCAGAGTGCTTCGGCATCGCCCATCGAGATCCAGACATCGGTATAGACAGCGTTCGCGCCGGTCACTGCTTCAACCGGATCGCTAATCATGGTGACCGTGCTGCCCTGGCCGGCGGCAATTGCCTTGGCATTCTCAACGATCATGGGATCCAGCTGGAAGCCTTCCGGGCTGGCCATCACGATATTCACCCCACCCAGCGCGCACGCCTCCATCAGGCTATGGGCAACGTTATTGCTGGCACCGACGTAGGCCAGCGTCTTGCCGGCGAGTGTGCCCCAATGCTGCTTCAGGGTAAAGACATCGGCCAGACTCTGGAGCGGATGATGGCCATCGGTGAGCGCGTTGATCACCGGAATTGACGCCGATTCCGCTACCAGTTTCACATCGTCATCGGCAAAGGTGCGGATAACAAACGCCTCGGCATAGCCGCTGACGATGCGGGCAGTATCCTCCAGTGACTCACCACGCGAAACCTGCAACTCTTCGTTGCCAACGCTCAGCGGCACCCCACCAAGGCGTGCAACTGCTGTATCAAAGGAAAGCCGGGTCCGGGTGGATGGCTTGGCGAAATAGAGGACGACGGTCTTGCCGGTCAGCACGCCATGATACTTGAGCGGCTGCTCTTTCATCTCCTCGGAAAGATCCATAAGGTATTTGAAGTCGGCGGGGGTCAGGTCGGACGTTTTCAGAAAGTCTTTCATCAGTCTCAATCTCTCAACAACAGATTCGGGCTGCGGCAATCGACACGTTATGGCCTCTGCCTGAGGTTGCGCTCCAACAGGAACGCCAACGTCAGGCGCAGAGCCTGAAACGGCTATTGCAATGAGAGTATTGAGATGATGGTGTGGTTTCGGGGTTAGCGTCCTGGGCTGTCATTGGTACTCCGGAATCAACACAAACGGGCGAACGAGGAAAAGCACTGGCCAGATACTAGCCGCGCCTGAATCGCCTGGTTGTCCTGAAGTACATGCCCATATTTAGAGAACACCTTCGTGCGAACACTCAAAAACAAGCGTCGTAGCAGACACTATACATCTCCGTCGACCACGAGTCAATAGTTCCGGGGACCCGGATCGGGACCAGCTGCGCTGGCCCCGACCCCGCGAATCAGCTGGTTTCTCCCAGGTCTGCCGGCAGTGGCCGGGTTCCCAGCCGTCTGCGGAGCATATGCACCAGCCGCCCATCAATCGCAATCAGCCCAAGCCCGATCAACACCACCCCGGCGATATGTTGACCACTGAACGTTTCACCGAGGACCACAACACCCAGCATGATCGCTGTCACCGGAATCAGGAAGGTCACCAGTTGCAGGTTCGTCGGACCAGCCGTGCCGAGAATACGGAAGTAGATGACATAGGCCAAGGCCGTCGAGAACAGCGCCAACCCCACCACTGCACCCCAGGTGGAAAGCGACGGCATCGGCAGGTTCCAGGGTTGGTCGTAGCTGGTGGCGATCGGAATCATCAGCACGGCTGATGCAGTCACCTGTCCTGACGCGACGACCAGCAGCGGCATGCCCTTGAAACGCCGGCCATAGATGCCGGCTGCGGCATAGCCAAACGCACCGCCAACAATCGCAAGCTCAGCCAGTGCATGTGCGCCAAGCCCCTGCAACGCACCGACGCCGATCATGGTGGCAACACCGGCTATGCCCAGCACCACACCGGCTACCTTGCTGCCGGTCAGCCGCTCATCTTGCGTCAAGGCATGCGCCAGCACGACAGTGAAGACCGGTGTCATGGCCGTCAGAATCCCGGCCAGCCCACTCGCTACCTGTGTCTGGCCCCACGAGATGAGGCTAAACGGAATCAGATTGTTCAGCGCGCCCATAATAATGAAGGCACCCCAGAGCGACAACGAACGCGGCATCCGTTGGCCGCTGGCAATCACAATCAGGTTCAGGGCAATTGCCGCAATGATCAGCCGGCCAAGCACCAGCGTGAACGGCGGCAAATCGTCCAGCCCTACCTTGATCAGCAGGAATGACGAGCCCCAGAGAACGGAAAGAATCCCAAGCAGGAGCCATTCCACCGGCCCCATTGCACCACGATGTCCACTTCCAGCCACATTGCTGTCCTCTCCCGGAACGTCTGCACCGACGTTTTCACGTATTAGATGCTTCCATCTTGATGGATAGGTGGCCCTACGTCGAGCGCCAATGGTGAACTCTGCGGGAGTACCACTTACTGAAGGTCCGTTGAACATACTGCTGCTGATGTGGGTTTAGGAGTGCATTACACACTTCGATGTATTCGTGCTGGAGTGACGTCGGCAGAAATAGCCTCTGGCTGTCGACCAGATGCAGCGGAGGCTGCCGCCGCGACAAGGGCGAGCCCCCCGGTTATCAGAAACGGCAGTGTGTATCCTCCCGACCATTGTGCGAGGAGACCAACGACGGTCAACCCGATAGCAGCACCAAACTGGGCAAGCAGCGAGGCAGGACCGAAGATTGCTCCATAGGATCGCATGCCAAAGCGTTCAGCCATAAGCACCGGTTGCAGGGCGATGGTGTTACCCATGGTGAACCCCACCAGCGCAGCCGAAGTCACCAGCAACGGCGTGGCTGTGCTGACAGCCGCGATAAGCACTCCTACAGCCTGGGTCAGACAATAGCCAGCAAGCAACAGGTGTTTCGGCAATCGATCACCAAGCCCGCCGGCAAAGCGGCCAATCAGCCCAAAGGCACCGGTAACGCTGATAATCGCCGCCGCGCGTCCGCTGCCAACGAGAGGACTGAGAAAACTCATCTGGTGAACAAGATAGGCAATCTGACAGAGCATGATCGAAAAGAATGAAAGTGCCAGCAGCCACCAGGTGGCAGTACGAACGGCCAGCCGCAATGTCCAACCTGCATCATCGGCGGTAGCTCCCGGCTGTGCAACTGCCCCGTCGCCATCCGGCTCAAGGCCATATTTCGCCGGGTCGTCGCGGATGACAAGGAGAACCACAGGAAACAGAACAACAACGGCAATGGCGGCCAGGAGCGAGCCGGCAGATGCAATGCCATAGCGGTCGAGCAGCAAGTTGGCTACAGGCACCATCACGAGTGCTCCAAGCGGCGCGCCACTCAGTGCCAACGTCATGACAAAGGCACGTCGCCTCCTGAACCAACGTCCAACAATTGCTCCGAGTACCAGGGTGCTGGTGCAGGAAAATCCGACCGCCAGCGCAGCGTTCGCGAGATAGACCTGCCAAAGCTCTTGCACCCGTCCGAGTCCGAAGATGCCGGCCGTCAGAGCAACACCCCCACCCAGCAGCACAACACGCGGACCGTAGCGGTCGATGATGCGCCCGGCGACAAGATTAGTCAGCCCAACCACAATATAGAAGAGCGTCGCCCCAGCCGAAAGCGCAGAAACGCTCCAGCCGTGCTCCTGGTGTAACGCATGAACGAAGACTCCAAGCTGATAGAAGCCGACTCCCCAGGCAATGAAGGCCACCAGGCCAACAGCGATAGCGATATACCAGCCATAAAACACTGGCGCTCTACCGGAAGATCCCTGCATACCGACCTCCATAACGTCCTCCATGTAGCGACTCAACGATTCGCAGTGTATGCTGGTAATGCATTGCATACTTTGATGGAGGTCTAACTATGGTAGCCATTCCGGATGTCACCACGATTGGAATGCTGATCGGCCAGGAAACGCGGTCAACTATGCTGCTGCTTCTGCTCGACGGGCGGGCGCGAACAGCCACTGAACTGGCTGACGCATCAGACGTCTCACGTCCGACGGCGAGCTTTCATCTGGGGCAGCTTGTTGAAGGCGGGCTGCTACGGATCGAGCGGCAGGGGAAACACCGCTACTTCCGGTTGGCTAGTCCCGAGATCGCAGCGCTGCTGGAATCCATGCTGGTCGTTGCCGGCACCACCCTCCCGGACGCAACACTGCGAACCGGGCCGCGTTCCAATGACATGCGCCAGGCTCGGATGTGCTACGACCACATCGCCGGCAAACTGGGAATTGGAATTGTCGATAGTCTGGTCCACAGC
>CAZRNC010000008.1:0-3716 GCA_964601285.1 uncultured Thermomicrobiales bacterium
CTGTAGCGCAAAAAGTCCGAAGTAGGTCAACCGGGCAACATCGAGTCCTGGTGCGTACACACCGAAGATGCCGCACTCTTCATGTGGAGAGTCGTCACGGGTGAAATCGGGAAACATCGTGCGCCCCTCCTCAGACATTTGCCGTTCAGTCGGTTCCACCATAGTGTACGGGATCTCCGTCCCTACCGTTTGAGACCTGCCGACCAGGTTTCCCGTAGTTCGTACGTAGCTTTCTCGCCAACGCCGGTTATTTCCAGCATGCCGCCGTGTGTGATCGCCCCGAGCGTCGTTACGTCAAGACCGGACGCGACGCCCAGCGCGGAGAGTGCCTCGATCGATCCCGCGTCAGTCGACAGGAGAAGGCGTGAGGCCGCCTCGCCGAACCACGTGCGGTCGACCCGTCCACCGTTCACTGCTTGCAACGCTGCACCATCCAGGCTGATTCCACCGTTGTTTGCAAACATCATTTCGGCGATTGCGACGAGCAGCCCTCCTTCGGATGTATCGGACGCTGCCCGCACCAGCCCCTTGTTGATAGCGTTCACGACAAACGCTTGCAACTTCACCTCGAAGTCAATGTCGAGCGCCGGTGGAGCGCCGGCTGTTTTGCCATGCTGCGTCTTCAGGAACTCACTGCCCCCGGTTGTTGCACTGTGTTCGCCCACCAGCAGCAGAGTTTGACCAGGTGCTGCTGCCGAGCTGACGGCTTTGGAGACATCTTCGAGTAGTCCGACCATGCCAACGGTCGGCGTCGGGAAGACTGCCTCGTCGCCGGATTCGTTGTAGAGGCTCACATTGCCGCTGACGACCGGCGTCGCCAGCTTGCTGGCAGCTTCGGCCATGCCGGTCACGGCCCGCTCCAGTTGGAAGTACCCTTCCGGCTTCTCCGGTGACCCGAAGTTCAGGCAGTTGGTCATGGCGACCGGTGTTGCTCCGGTGCAGGCAACGTTGCGCGCTGCCTCGGCGACGGCGTGCATTCCGCCCAAGTAAGGATCGAGGTAGACGTAGCGCGGGTTGCAGTCGGTCTTGACTGCGATTGCTTTGTTTGTTCCCTTGATCCGGACAACGGCCGCACCAGCCTCGAGCGGTGGCACGACGGTGTTGCTCATAATCGTATGGTCGTAGGTCCGGACAACCGGCTCGCGTGAACAGACGTTTGGTGAAGCAAGCAGCGTTGAAAGCACGTCGAATACGTTCGCTGGTTCAACATCCGGCAGAGTGTCAGTGTCGAATGAACGAGCTTCGATCACCTTCTGTGACTCAACTCCGTCGCGTATGTAGGTCGGGCAGTCATCGACGAAGTTGGTTGCTGGCACATCGACTTCGAGCAAGTCGCCATCAAGCACCCGCACCCGGCCATCGTCGGTAACCTTGCCAATCACGTCCGAGTGAAGGTCCCAGCGCTCGAAAATTTCCTGAACCTCGGCCAGCCCTTCTTCGCGCACGATCACCAGCATCCGTTCCTGGCTCTCGCTCAGCATGATCTCGTAGGCATTCATGCCGGATTCACGACGAGCGACATACTGGACATCGATCTCGATACCAACGTCGCCCTTGTGGGCACATTCGACAATCGACGAGGTAAGTCCCGCCGCTCCGAGATCCTGCATGGCGACGACGTGCTCAGTCTGCAGCACTTCCAGGCAGGCTTCCAGCAGCAGTTTCTCAAGGAATGGGTTGCCGACCTGAATCACGCCGCGGTGCGACTCTTCCGGGTTCTCAACCGAGGCGAAGGTCGCGCCGTGAATGCCGTCGCGCCCCGTGTCTGCGCCAACCAGAACCACCAGGTTGCCGATGCCGCTTGCGCGTGCCCGCATGATTTCGTCGTGAGCGACCAGGCCAACACACATCGCGTTGACCAGCGGGTTACCGGTGTAGGAGTCGTCAAAGAAGATGTCGCCGCCCACGGTCGGGATACCGAGACAGTTGCCGTATCCACCGATGCCACCGACGACGCCCTGAAACAGGTAGCGTGTTCGAGGTGCATCCAGCGAGCCAAATCGCAACGAGTTCAGCAGGGCTATTGGCCGCGCGCCCATCGTAAAGATGTCGCGGACAATACCGCCCACTCCGGTCGCTGCTCCCTGATACGGCTCAACAGCCGACGGGTGATTGTGCGATTCGATCTTGAAGGCGATGCCCAGTCCGTCGCCGATGTCGACGACGCCGGCATTTTCGCCCGGCCCCTGGACCACTCGTGGCCCGGTGGTTGGGAATCGTCCGAGGAGCGGTCGGGAATTCTTGTAGCCGCAGTGCTCGCTCCACATCGCGCCGAACATGCCGAGTTCTACCGGTCGCGGTTCGCGGCCGAGCAGTTCGCAAATCTGGTCGTATTCCTCACGGGTGAGCGCAACCTCCCGCAACATCTCTGCCGATATTGTCATCGGGCCGTCACCGCTTCCGCAGACCATGCAAGTACCGAACCGAGCAACTTCAATCCGTCATCTCCTCCAACAAGCGGGTCATAGGCCCGTTCCGGATGGGGCATCAGCGCTACGACATTGCCGCGCTCATTGCAAACCCCGGCGATGTTGTCAACTGATCCGTTCGGATTGAACGCATCGCCGACCTGTCCTTTGGCGTCGGTGTAGCGGAAGACGATCTGATTGTTTGCCTCCAAGGCTGCCAGCTCCCCGGGCGTGACGAAGAACCGTCCGTCGCCGTGAGCGATTGGAAGGTTGAGGACTTCGCCTTCGTCCAGTTCCTGGGTAATGGCAGACCGGCTGGTTTCCACCCGGACGTTAACCCAGCGGCAGGAGAATGAGAGCTGGGAATTTCGAAGCAGATTGCCGGGGAGCAACCCTGCCTCGGTTAGGACCTGAAAACCGTTGCACATGCCGATCACCGGTCCGCCCTGGTTGGCGAATTCGACGACGGCATCCATGATTGGTGAGAACCGGGCGATTGCCCCGGGTCGCAGGTAGTCACCGTAGGAGAATCCACCGGGAATAAGCAGGGCATCGAAGCCGTCGACCGACCGGTCCTTGTGCCAGACCGGTGCGACATCCTGCTTCAGACCCAGCGCTATTGCTGATAATGCGTCGTGATCGCCATTTGATCCGGGAAAAGTAACAACACCAAAGCGCACCTTTGTGATCTCCTGGTCCTAGCCGGTAATCGGCTCGGTAACTGCAACCTGGTACTCCTCGATGACCGTGTTCGCCAGCAGTTTGTCGCATGCGGCGTTGACCGTTGCGGCGGCCTCATCAGCCGTGTTTGCGTTGACCGTTAGTCGCAGATACTTTCCGGCCCGGACTCCGCTAATGGATTCGAATCCCAGATTGTGGAGTCCATCGCGAATCGCCAATCCCTGCGGATCGTTGACGACTTCCTTGAGTGAGATGAACACCTCGACCAGATACTCAGTCATTGCCACTGGCAATCAGCTCCTTCTCGACCAGGCGGTCGTAGGCCGTCTGGTAACGGTTTCGAGTCGCTTCCACGACATCCTGCGGTAGCGACGGCGGCGGAGGGTTTCGATCCCAGCCGATTTCAGTCAGCCAGTCTCGAAGCGGTTGTTTATCCAGACTGGCTTGCGGCCGGCCCGGTTCGTAGGTGTTGACATCCCAGAAGCGGGATGAATCGGGGGTGAACATCTCGTCGATGACCGTCAGCTCACCGTCGACAAATCCGAATTCGAACTTCGTGTCGGCGATGATGATGTCCCGTTCCCGGGCGTAGCGTTCGGCAAAGCTGTAGAGCGCCAGCGAGGCATT
>CAZRNC010000008.1:3816-21783 GCA_964601285.1 uncultured Thermomicrobiales bacterium
ACGATCATGAAACGGCCATCAAGCTCCTCTGCACGGTGCTGGATTGCTGCCGGCAGGTCGTTGACATCTGTCGATACCAGGTGATTCGGAACGAGTTCACGAGTGAGGTTGAACCAGTAGACCGACATAGCCGTCAGAATCTTGCCTTTATCCGGCACCTGTTCCGGCAGGACAACATCGAACGCGGACACCCGGTCACTGGCGACCATTAACAGGTTGGCACCAAGTTCGTAGGTATCCCGAACCTTGCCGCGGCGAAAAAGTGGCAATTCGTGGATGAGGCTGTCCTGTTCAAGCACCATCAGTCTGTCACCCCTACTGCTGCTGGCTTGCTGGCCGGTGCTTCGATCAATCCAAGACGTTCAAACGCGACATCGATGTGGCGCAGGTGATAGCCATAATCAAACAGTTCGTCGATCTCAGCATCCGAAAGCACGTCGGTAACCTGTGTCTCTTCTTTCAGGTAGTCGCGCAGGTGTCCGCCATGATCCCAGGCACGCATCGCGTTCTTCTGGATGATCTTGTAGGCATCCTGTCGATCCAGCCCGGATTCGACCAGGCGGAGCATCGCCCGCTGGGAGAAGATCGCACCGCCGGTGCTTTCCAGGTTCCGCATCATCCGTGATTCGTCGACGACCCAGGTGTCAACCAGTTCGGTGAAGAGGTCGAGGACGTAATCGGTAAGAATGAACGCATCCGGGAAGATCACCCGTTCGGCGGAAGAGTTCGAAATGTCCCGCTCGTGCCAGAGCGCAACGTTTTCAAGCGCAGGATTCAGGTATCCGCGAATCACTCGCGAGAGTCCGGATAGCCGCTCACTCTCGTGCGGGTTGCGCTTGTGCGGCATGGCGGAAGAACCCTGATTGCCAGGCTCGAAATATTCCTCGAGTTCCCGGACCTCTGTACGTGCCAGATGCCGGATCTCGACGGCGAACTTGTCGATAGACGCTGCCAGAAGCGCAAGGGCTGCAATGACTTCAGCGTGGCGATCCCGTTGGATGACCTGGGTGGATACCGGAGCAACCTGCACTCCGAGAATGCGGCAGACATCGTCTTCCAGATCGGGCGGCACGTTGGCATGGGTGCCGACGGCACCGGAAATCTTGCCGACGGAAATGGTTGCGCGCGCTGCTTCCAGCCGAGTGCGATGCCGGCGAAGCTCGTCGTACCAGATGGTCAGCTTGAATCCGAAGGTGATCGGTTCGGCGTGGACACCGTGTGTGCGGCCGATCATCAACGTTGTCCTGTGCTTGACCGCCTGCTTTCCAACCGCCTCGATGGCCGTTTCCATGCGTTCCAGAATCAGGTCCAGCGCGTCCCGTGTCTGCAAGGCAAGGCCCGTATCGCCGACGTCGGAACTCGTCAGGCCGAGATGGATGAAGCGCGACGCTTCACCAACGGTTTCGCCGGTGGCTCGCAGGAATGCGATCAGGTCGTGATCTGTCTCGGCCTCGATCTCCTTCATGCGGTCGAGATCGCAGGTTGCCCCGCGGATCGCTTCCATCGCGTCTTCAGGAATGACGCCGCGGGTGGCCCATGCCTCGCAGACGGCCTTTTCAACATCGAGCCAGCGGTCGATCTTGTTTCGCTCGCTCCAGACAGCGCCCATTGCGGGCAACGTGTAGCGTGAAATCACGTCGTCTCCTTGAAAGCAAATAGATACACCGGCGCGATCGGCGCCGGTGCCGTACATTGACTACCTGTCATGAATATGCGGGTGTGTTGGTCTGACCCGGTTGGGGCACCACGTGAGGCTTGGAAACTGGAGATGCCGAAGTGTAGGTGTCGCATGCTGCCTTCGCACATGACCGTACATTCAGATGAGAGTATACAACACTGCCTGGTATACGTGGTTGCCGCGATCCCCCTGGCCGGGTTATAGTGACAGGCGAGGCTGAGAGAGTAAGTGTCTTACACGTTCGCACGTATAGCGCCCGGGCTCGTCATCAGGAGAGTCGAGTCGACGCGGAGAAGGTTTAGCGAAATATTCGGCGGGTGACCTTCCGGCTGGCACAGTCGCAGTGATCTACAAAACCGTGAAGTGATTTGCGGAACAGAATGATCGCAAGTGCATTCCCGATTCAACATCCTCAGCCCTCTCTTATCTGGTGATTGCTTTTCCGGCAACGCCTGCGGTCGCGTTGTCTTTGAGAGGGGAACCCCCCATATGTGCGGAATTTTTGGATATGTCGGTGCAGAGGCCGACACCGGTTCGATGGTGCTCACCGCTCTGCGTCGTCTTGAATATCGCGGCTACGACTCCTGGGGTGTGGCCGTCGGTATCAACGGCCACATCGCCGTTGAGAAGCAAACCGGGAAGATTGGCGGCGCCAGTGTTGACTTCCCACCGAGCGCAATCGGCTTCGGTCACACGCGCTGGGCCACCCATGGTGGGGTTACCCAGGTCAATGCACACCCTCACGTCGATCCTGATGGCCGGCTGGCACTGATTCACAATGGCATCCTCGAGAACTTCCGGCAGCTAAAGCGCGACCTGACCGACCTTGGCTACGAGTTTGTCTCGGAGACCGATACCGAGGTCATCCTCAATCTGATTCTTCACGAACTGGGCGATGGCACAACACCGGCGGACGTCCGGATGGCAGTCGCGCGTGCGTTTGACCGGATGACCGGGTTGAACGCGATCATCGTCCTCGATCGAGCCGGTGAGTCACTCTACGCCGTCAAGAACATCTCTCCCCTGGTGCTCGGGCGCGGCTCCAGCTCGGCCTTCATCGCATCAGACAGCCTGGCGCTGCAAGGAAACTCGACCGAGGTTCATTACCTTGAGGAGGGATACCTGGCGCATCTCTCGGTGGATGGCACCAGCTTGCTTGATCTCGAAACCCTGGAACCTGTCGATATGTCGTGGGAGCCGCTTGAACAACACACCGGAGACACCGGCCTGAACGGCTATCCCTACTTCCTGGCGAAGGAAGTCCACGAACAACCGTCGGTAGTCCGTGCGGTTTCGACCCAGTTTGCAGACGGCGCACGTCGGCTTGCCGACGAGATTGCCAACTCCTATGGCACGTTCCTGATCGGCTGTGGAACGGCCAGTTATGCCGCGTTGACCGGGAGCTATCTCTTCTCGCGCATTGCCAAGCGGCATGTGAACTTCGTCCTCGGGAGCGAGTTCAGCTACCAGGAACACTTCCTGACCGAAGGCTCGCTGGTCGTCGCGCACTCCCAGAGCGGCGAGACAGCCGACATCATCGAATCAGTCCTGATTGCAAAGAAACGTGGTGCGAAGATTGCGGCATTGGTGAATGTGAAAGGCTCAACGCTCGACCGGATTGCCGATGTTCGGGTTCATCTGGAAGCCGGACCGGAACAGTGCGTCCTCTCGACCAAAGCCTATTCGGCCAAAGTTGCGACGCTGTTGTTGACCGCTCACATTTTGAACGGAACCGAACAGAAGGGCCACGAGCTGCTTGAGCTGGCGTCGGCCGGTATGGAGAGTGCGCTCTCGCCGGTGACGCTCGAGCCGGTCATTGACGCGGCGATGCGAATTGCTGACAAGCGGAACATGTTTGTCATCGGTCGTGGTCTCAGCTATCCAACCGCTCTCGAAGCAGCGCTCAAGATCAAGGAAGTCTCGTATATCCATGCTGAAGGGTTTGCCGGCGGTGAGCTAAAGCACGGGGTAATCGCACTTATTGAAGAAGGAACCCCCTGCCTGGTCTTCGCGCCAAACGACGAAACCCGAACCGACGTCCTCTCTGGTGCAATGGAGATGAAAGCCCGCGGCGGGTTCATTATCGGCGTCTCGTCGGAGCACGATGAAGTATTCGATATGCACATTCCAGTTATCGATGCCGGCGATGCTTCGCCGCTCGTCGATGTTGTACCGGCCCAAATGCTTGGCTATCACGTAGCCATCGCCCGAGGGCTTGACCCGGACAAACCGCGCAACCTTGCCAAGAGCGTTACGGTGAAATAATCAGGATGATTGACACTCACTGCCATCTCGATCTGGACACGTTCGACGCCGACCGCGTTGAGGTGATCGAGCGTGCCCGGAGCGCAGGCGTCCGGACAATGCTCCTGGTTGGTTTCAATCCGGAGCGATGGCAGACCACCCGCGATCTCTGCCGGCAGTATCCGTTCATGCGACGTAGTGTCGGACTGCATCCTAACGATGCGAGCCGTTGGTCGCCGGAGCTTGAGGCAAACCTCATCCAGGAGATCGATCGAACCCGGCCAATAGCCATCGGCGAGATCGGTCTGGACTTCTACCGGTCGGCAGACAACGCGGAACAGCAACGAACAGCGTTCGAACGCCAGATGGAAATCGCCAGGGATCACAACCTGCCGGTGATCATCCACCAGCGATCCGCAGAACAGGAAGTGCTTGAGATTCTCGAGCGCTTCCTGCCGGTTCGTGGAGTGATGCACTGCTTCACCGGCAGTACCGAATTTGCGGCCAAATGTGTAAAACTCGGGTTGTACCTCGGTATTGGTGGAGTAGCGACTTTCCCGAAATCGACGGAAGTTCGTGAGGCTGTGGCGAGCGTGCCGGTGAATCGCTTGTTGCTGGAAACGGATGCGCCGTTCATTGCGCCGGCTCCCTGGCGCGGGAAACGCAACGAGCCTTCCTACCTGACTGCGGTCGTTGATACCCTGACCGGAGTCCTGCAGATTCCCACCAAACGGGTGATAGAACAAACAAGTCAGAATGCGGTAGCACTATTTGGAGTGTCGTTGTCAGAAGCTCTGGCGACGCGAATGGAGAGCCAGTGAACCTCGTCGTCGCAACATCGAACAAGGGAAAAGTCGCAGAATTGAAGCGGCTCCTACCTGCACATATTCAGCTGCTAACGGCTGGCGAAGCCGGAATTCTTCTTCCTGAAGAGACCGGCATCGACTTTGTAGAGAATGCACTCATCAAGGCGCGAGCAGCCGCCACTACCGGCAAACCGGCGATTGCGGACGATTCCGGCCTGCAGGTCGATGCACTCGGTGGTGCTCCCGGCGTCTTCTCGGCGCGGTTTGCAGGCGACGACGCGACCGATGAAGCAAATAACGACAAACTCGTTGAACTGCTTGACGGTCTGTCGCCGAAGCAACGCTCCGCCAGGTTCGTTTCAGCAGTCGCTGTTGTGACTTCTGCAGGCGAAGAGTATTGTGCTATTGGGTCCGTTGAGGGCTGTGTGGTTATGGATCCCAGAGGAGCCAACGGGTTCGGCTACGATCCGCACTTTGAAATCAACGACCCAGCCGCGCGAGGATTCAACGGAATGACCATGGCAGAAATCTCAATTGAAGAGAAGAACGCCATCTCACACCGCTCACGCGCCTATCGGAATTTGTTGAGCCAGCTTGAACTGGTTGGGTTCTTTTCCAACAACCAGCAAGGTTCGCCGCTCGAGAGAGAGACAGCCTGACCTATGACATCTGTCGGGGATAGAGCTTCAACCAGCACAAGTGCGCTCGCAAACCTCCGCCCGTCCAGATCTGTCTTGCCGTTAATCGCTGTCGGTGGCTCGCGCGGAAAGTCCACCGTTGCATCGATTCTGGAAATGATCGTCCGCGCAGCAGGTTGCACCGTTGGTAGCTGGATATCGTCCGGTGTGTATGTTGATGGCGAGCAACTCAAGGGCGAGCTAGGTCCATGGTCCCGTGTGCTACTAGCAGCAAAATACGGAGAACTGGATGCGGTAATCCAGGAACTGGAGGCCGCAGTAGTTGTTGGAGCGGGACTCCCGAACCGCACCTATCCACTGGCTGTTATGACAACCATATGTGGAAACGACGAAAGCTGCCGGTTGTCGATGTCAACCGAGCTGGAGGAACGCTCAATTCACATGTTGGCCGAAGCTGTCCGTGAGGATGGCCGGATCATTGCCAATGCCGACGATCTGAGCATCATGATCGCTGCCCAGTCTTCGCCGGCCGATCGCATGCTCTACGCACTGCATCCGGACAACCCGGTTCTGCAACGTCACTTGTCCGAAGGCGGACAGGCTGTCTGGGTTGTCGAAGGTGTAATTGTCGCCGGCGATCGCGATCGGTTTGATCCGATCGTTGCGGTTAGTGAAGTCCCGGCGACGCTCGACGGTTCATTTATTTTCCAGATTCAGAATGCAATGGCAGCCACGGCAGCAGCAATTCATCTTGGTATTGATGCCGAGATCATCGCTAGCACGCTGCGAACGTTTGAACCGGATGCCATGTCGCAGCCGGGAGCGTGCAACATCCTCGAGTACCGGGGCGGCAGGATCGTCGTCGATTCACCGCGCCAAACCTGGACGCTTAAGATGCTGGCACGCGGAGTCAAGCATCACCCTCACCGCCGGACGATCGTTGTCAGCAACGCCTTTAATGATCAATCCTTGTCTGATGCCCGGGAAGTTGGCCGGATTCTTGGTGGACTCGGTGGAGTTGTCATTCTTCACGGCAGCGAAGAAGATGCCGAACAGATCAAGGCGATCAAAGCCGGCATTGCCTCGAACCACGTCCCGCCTCTGGTCGTCGTTCTCGGCTCGGAGCAGAAGGCGTTGCAACGCCTGAAGACCACCATCGGCGCTGGTGATTCTGCTCTCGTGCTCTCAACCCAACCTGAGGCAGCGATCGATATCCTCACCACCGACTAACCTTCGGCGTCTTGGCTGTTACCCTGAGCTTTCCAATCCGTTATCCCGACCCTCCTCCTCGTCATTTCGACCGAAGCGGAGAAATCTCGTCCGACCAGCTTGATGCCGTGTAGATCCCGTTATGCGGACGTCTTCGAATCACCGTCCCGTCCGGCAAAACCCCGATCACGTTCGAAAGATCCGGGACGAGATCTCTCCGCTTCGGTCGAGATTACAGGTTGAAGATGGTGTGATCCTGCCTGAACATCGGGGCGTGGGCGGCGGAGGCATTGCAGTACGCCCCCTACCTCTTCGGTCGAGACGACAGGTTGAAGATGGTCTGATCCTGCCTGAACATCGACGTGTTGACGGCGGACGCATTGCAGTATGCTCCCTATCCCCGAGGGCCGGATCAAATCTGCCAGCAACATTGCTCGGTGATTGACAGATTCTTTATAAATCACTTATCTGGGATATGTAGCATTGATGTAGACTCGCCAAATCCCGAGAGCCGACTCATTCTGGAAACAGCAACCGGGCAATCACACAAAGGCGATACCCCGGTTGGAAAGTGAACGATTGATTGCTAGTCGGCAACTAGCGAGTCGACGATTTGTGAATCTGCCGCCGGCAGAGGCTGAACACCGCCTGCTCCAAGGATGTCCCGGATGGCTGCTTCTAAATCGGGACACCAGTCGATTCGCAATCCGGATCGCAAATACCGGTCGCCCGCTCCGAACTTCATCCTGATGTACAGTCTGTCGTCGCCTTCAAACTCCCGGAAAAGCCTTACCAAACGGCGCATCAATTCCAGGTCGCTGACCTGGTCCTCGTTGTGGCACTGGATATTTACCAACACGTTCTTGCCGGGATCAACGCCTCCCTGACCAACCTTTGGCTCGTAGAGCTGGAGGTCGTCAACGAGAAACTGAAGCGTGTCATTACGCCGATCGACTTTTGCCTTGATAGAGACTGCAGAATCCTCGATCAGCAATGCAGCGTGGCGCTCGTACGACTCCGGAAACAGTACCGACTCCATAACTCCGGTCAGGTCCTCGACTTCAATCACAGCCATCGTTCGATTCGTACGGGTCACAATTCTCCGGACTGACCGGATCATCGTTAGCAATTGCACCTGTTCTCCCACGAGGTCGTCATCAATGCCACTAATCGTTTGAAAGACCAACCCCTCGTTCCGGGCAGCAAGCACCAAATCTGCCAGCGGGTTCTCGGTGAGATAGACGCCGAGATACTCTTTCTCCCATGCCAGCAATGTCTTCTTGGGGATCGGATCGCCCGTCGAAAGGTCTGCACCGAAATCGACAGCCACGACTTCCTGTCCCCCAAACAGATCCATTTGTCCGCGCTGGGCTGCCTTCTGCTGAGCCTGCGCCGCAGAATAAACCCTGTCCAGGCTGGCCAGCAGATCAGATCGGCTTCCGAATTCGTCCAGCGCTCCACACTTGATCAGGCTCTCCAGCAGACGCTTGTTGACCGAGCGAGTGTCGACCGCCTTGCACAGATCATAGAGCGACGCGAAACGACCATTTGGCTCGCTGGCACGAGCTTCAACAATCGCAGCAACCGCAGATCTGCTTGCCCCCTTGACAATTGACAGGCCGAACCGCACCGCCGGATACCCATCATCCAGGAACTCAACCCCAAACTGGACATTGCTTTTGTTGACATCCGGCGGCAACACGGGAATCTGGAGCTTCTGACATTCGGCTACCGCTGCAGCGACACGAACGGCCGGACCGGATGGATGGCTGGCCGCCAAACGCAGGACAGCAGCCATGTATTCGGCCGGATAGTTCGCCTTGAGATATGCAGTCTGGTAAGCAATCGTGCCGTAGCAGACTGCGTGCGCCTTGTTGAACGCGTACCCGGCAAACGGCTCGATCAGATCAAAGATCTTCTCGCCATCAGCTTTCGAATAGCCTTTATCCTGCGCACCCTGCAAGAATCGTTCGCGCTCAGCACGCATTTTCTCCGGAATCTTCTTGCCCATTGCCTTACGCATGATGTCGGCTTCACCCAGGGTATAGCCGGCAAATTTCTGGGCAATCAGTAGCACCTGGTCCTGGTAGACGATTACGCCATAGGTCTCATCCAGGATTTCTGCGAGATCCGGATGAGGGAACTGCATCTCTTCGAGGCCGTGTTTTGCCCGGCAGAACCGGGGAATGTGCTGCATCGGCCCAGGTCGATAGAGGGCCACCATGGCCGAAAGCTCTTTGACCGACTCTGGCCGCAACTCCTGAATGTAGCGGCGCATACCGGCGCTCTCAAGCTGGAAGACGCCAAACGTCTCACCGGCTGCCAGGGTGCGATAGGCCGCCTCGTCACCATCCGGAAACTTCTTCGGGTCGATAATCTCGCCGCGGGTTTCACGCACAATGTCAACTGCCTCGCCAAGAATGGTCAGGTTGGCGAGACCCAGGAAGTCCATCTTCAGCAAGCCGATTTCAGCAACGGCTTCCATGGTGAACTGGGTTGTTGGCAGCGCATCCTCATCACTGCCACGCGCAGGGCGTTGCAGTGGAAGATGCTCGACCAGTGGATCGCGACTGATGACGATGCCGGCAGCGTGGGTTCCAGAGTGTCGAGAGATTCCCTCAAGCCGTTTGGCATTGTCGATCAGTGCCGAAACCTTGGGATCTTCGGTATACAGCGTTCGAAGTTCGCCGCTCTCTCCCAAGGCTCGATCCAGCGTCATGTTCAGCGCCTGCGGAATGAGACGAGCAACACGGTCAACTTCCGAATGCGCCCAGCCCATCGCTCTACCAGTGTCACGGAGAGACGCTTTTGCACCCATCGTGCCGAATGTGACGATTTGGGCAACCCGGTCATGCCCGTATTTGTTGGCGACGTACTCGATTACCTCACCTCGCCGGTTGTCGGCGAAGTCCATATCGATATCCGGCATTTCCCGGCGTTCCAGGTTCAGGAACCGTTCGAAGACCAGCCGGTTCTCCAGTGGATCGATGTCGGTAATCTCAAGTGCATAGAGCACAATGCTCGCTGCCGCCGAGCCGCGTACGCCAAATGGAATGCCACGGTCCAGCGCGAACATGGCAAAGTCACGAACGATCAGCAGATACTCAGGGAAGCCGGTCTGCTCGATGACATGAAGTTCATACTCGACACGCTGGCGAATTTCGTCAGTCACTTCACCGTAGCGCTTCGGAATACCTTCCCAGGAGAGTTGCTCGAGATACTGCTGTGCCGAGAGTCCATCTGGGATTTCCGGCTCGGGAAGATGCAACCGGCCGAAGTCCATCTCGAAGGAGCACTTCTCGGCAATCTTGATAGTGTTTTCAATTGCTCCCGGCACATCGCCAAACAAGCGATGCATCTCGTCACCTGACTTGAAGTAGAGCTGATTCGAACTCATCTTCATCCGCGACGGATCATCCAACGTGCGGTTCGTCTGGATACATACCAGCAAATCCTGCACCTCGGCGTCGGTCGGGTTCAGATAGTGGACGTCGTTTGCCGCGACGATCGGAAGATCGTGCTTCTGGGCGTAGTCGATCAACTGCGGCAATACCTTGAGTTGCTCGGGGATTCCATGATTCTGGATTTCAATATAGAAGCGATCCGGGCCGAGAATCTCCCGGAGCTGTCGTGCCATGCGATCGGCTTCTTCCGGGTTGTCCCGCAGGAAGTTTGCAGCTAGCGGTCCCTGAAGGCAGGCCGACGTGCAGATGATCCCTTCGCGGTGCTCATTGAGCATATCGAGGTCGATTCGCGGCCGGTAATAGAACCCTTCGAGGCTTGCCCTGCTCGAGAGCTTCAGGAGGTTGCGATAGCCGACTTCATTCTCGGCCAGTAGCACCATGTGATAGTTCGACCGATCGGTCCGGTCTGTCGCTGCCCCCCGTGCGAGATAGGCCTCAACACCGATGATCGGATGGATATCACGCTCTTTGGCAGCCTTGTACCAATCCAGCACGCCATACATCACGCCATGATCGGTAAGCGCAACGTGGCGCATTCCGTATTCAACAGCCCGGTCCATGTAGTCGTTAACCCGGCCAAGGCCGTCGAGCAACGAAAACTCGGTGTGCAGGTGCAGATGCGCGAAATCGATCATCGTTTCCATTCTCCGGGATGTTGCAATTCGGTGGTCTTCCACCTACTGCCAGGATGGACAGCATCGGGCGTACGAACGCAGACCAGACATCGAAAGCAGAGGAGCGCCAGATACTTTTGAGTATCGCGCTCCAGTCTAACCAATCTGCATGCCCGGGTCAGCTTGAATCTGCTAGTCGGCAGCGACGACGGCGTCGTGTGCGCCGTCCGCCGTCCATGCCATTGTCGATGCTCGTTGAGCCTGGCGGATCAACAATGAGATTGCAGCACGCAAATCTTCACGCACATCTTCGGGGACGCCGCCATTTTGCAGGATACCAAGGACTTCGCCAACGACCGGCTCGGCGGCCAGCAGATTCTCGATGCGAGCCGGCATGAATCCGGCCGAGGCCAGCAACGCATCCGTCTGGATCTCATCCAGTGCGAGCGCTGCCGAAAGCTTCAGCACCGCGTCCCGGGTAGGTGTGCGCGATCCACTTTCCAACCGGCTGACGTAGGAGTGGTCAAATCCGGCGGCGGCTGCCAGCCGGCTTTGGGAGAGCCGCTTTTGCTCCCGGCTTTGCCGTAGCGCAACTGCGAACGAACCTTCGGTGACCACTTGTCGATCTTCGAGCATTTCATTACCTCCGCAACAGTCTCGTCATGTCGTGCTCCGCCTCGCCCAGAGCTGTTGCCTGCGAACGAACGCACTGTTCATCCGTCAGATACAGGCTAACACACAGGTGACAGCGGGTCAAGAGGAACAGGACGTTTGTCCACACAACACCATCAATGCGTCACCTTTGAGACAGTAACGTGACACTACCCCGGCTTGTTTGTTTGATCTGGCGAGTTCGAGCCGGATCATCCAACCGCAAATTGGACCACCTGGTTTCGCCGAAATCCGGGAACCTGCCAACTGTCAAATGAGGATCCAATGCGGATGGGCGATGTTATACTCGCCTTTGGTTACGCTGTGGGGGTAAGCGAACGCTCAGGAGCCTATGAACAACAACGAACTACGCATCGCCGACCGGTCAACCGACCGGTTTCATTCGGACATTGCCGATTCTTCCGTCTTTTGCGGTGGTGGCAGTGTCGCTTCAATAACAGGAGCCGCAGCTGCGGCGCTCAACATCCTGGTCTTTGGCCTATCTGCCCGGCGCAAATCCAACCAGGCTATACGGCCGGCGCTTGAAGGCGCTATAGATGAAAGCACCGCCATTCGGGAGAGGCTCTACCAGGCAACCGACAGCGATTTCGCTGCACTCAACCAATTGCTGGTAGCGCAACGTGCGGTCCGCAAATCTGACGACCGCTCCCAATACCAGGAAGCTCTGCTCGAAGCGGCCAGGATACCGCTCGACGTTGCCCGGGACTGTGTGCGCCTGCTCGAGATCATGGACGCAAATCTCGAATCGTCGACCCGGTTTACCGTTCCCGATCTCGGAGCAGCAGCCGAATTCGCCGCTGCCGGCGCACGTTCGGCTCTGCTTATGTGCGACGTGAACGTTGCCCTTCTCAATGACGAGCACGAAATGGACCAAAGTGATGCCACCCGGCTCTCAGATGAATCCCGAACAATTCTGGAGAGAGCCAATGAACTGGCAACGAGTATCGCCGCGCGAACGCGCGAAATGATGTCAGCATAAATTCAAGGCGGGATGTGGATGTTTCAGAAACTTGACGGTCGGCCGGTTGCGCGTGAGATGAAAGCTCGCGCGCTTGACGAATTGCAGGAACTCGTCGCTGCTGGTTTGCCAGTGCCCGTGCTCAAGATTGTGAGCGCCGGCGAAAACCCGAGTGCGATTGCCTATGAATCGTCAATTACAAAGACAGCCACCAGCGTTGGACTTATTGTCGAATCGGTCCGGTTTCCCGAGGACGTTTCTCAGGAAGACCTGGATAATGCGATCGACGAACTCAACGTCGACAGCCGGACAACCGGCATCATCATTCTCCAACCGCTTCCGGCACACCTGACGCGGGTTGAACTGTCTGACCGGGTCGACGCGCTCAAGGACATTGACGGCATAACAACATTCAACGCCGGGCGACTGTTCCACGACGATCGAGATGTGCTCGCCCCTTCTACTCCGGCCGGCGGCATGGCATTGCTCAAGCACTACGGCATCGACATCGCCGGCAAGCATGCAGTCGTTATCGGCCGGAGTCCGGTCGTCGGTAAACCCATGTCGTTGATGCTGCTTGCGGAAAACGCAACCGTCACCATGTGCCATTCACAATCTCGGGATCTCTCGACCATCACGCGCCAGGCAGACATTCTGGTGTCAGCGGTTGGCCGTCCGTCGACGGTTACCGCCGATATGGTGAAGCCCGGCGCAATCGTCGTCGATTTTGGCGTCAATTTTGTCGACGGTGCGATGATCGGAGATGTCGACTACGATGACGTATCCAACGTAGCCGGTGCAATGACACCAGTTCCCGGAGGCACCGGGCGGGTAACGACGATGGTATTGGTTCGAAACACGATCAAGGCGATGCGGCTGCAGGACGAACGCCGGCGGCGATCGATCGAGCGCAACGTGCTCGTGTCCTAATTGAAAGGAAGCAAATGAAATCTGACATCGAGATCGCAGCAGAGGCAACGCTCAAGCCAATTGTCGAGATTGCCGGCAAGCTTGGCCTCGAAGAGCATGAGATCGAGCAGTACGGTCGCTACAAGGCCAAGATCGAGCTGGACGTCCTTGACCGTCTGGCCGACCGTCCACAAGGCAAATACGTTGTCTGCTCGGCAGTAACTCCGACACCGCTCGGCGAAGGCAAGACTACAACCACCGTTGGTCTCGGACAGGCATTGGCTGGCGTCGGCCAAAGTTCGATCATTGCCATTCGTCAGCCATCGCTTGGTCCTGTCTTTGGTATCAAGGGTGGTGCTGCTGGCGGCGGCCATTCCCAGGTCATTCCGATGGAAGATTTCAACCTGCATCTGACAGGCGACTTCCACGCTATCACGTCCGCCCACAATCTCTGTTCAGCATTCCTGGATAACAGCCTGCACCAGAAGAACGAACTCGGCATCAACCCCAACACCATTACCTGGCGGAGAGTGCTTGACGTCAACGACCGCTCGTTGCGCGAGATCATCAATGGTATCGGCGACGGCAACGGCATGGTGCGCGAAACCGGCTTCGACATTACCGCAGCATCGGAAGTCATGGCGATCCTCGCACTGGCAACCAGCCGGGAAGACCTGCGCCGGCGGCTCGGCCGGATCGTTGTTGGTCAAACCTTCTCCGGCGAACCGGTTACCGCCGACCAACTCGGTGTCGCCGGTGCAATGGCCGTTCTGTTGCGAGATGCAATCAAACCGAACCTGCTCCAGACTCTGGAGAACACACCGGCACTTGTCCACGCCGGCCCGTTCGGAAACATTGCGCATGGGAACTCCTCGATCCTGGCTGATCAGATCGGGTTAAAGCTCGCAGACATCCTGGTCACCGAGGCCGGCTTTGGTGCCGACCTTGGGGCCGAAAAGTTCTTTAACATCAAGTGCCGTGAAAGTGGGCTTCGGCCCGATGCCGCGGTGGTAGTCGCCACCGTCCGTGCACTCAAGGCTCATAGTGGACGCTTCAAGATCGTCGCGGGCCGGCCGCTCGACGAGGGACTGACCACCGAGAACCTTGAAGCGCTCGCCGCCGGCATCGACAACCTCACCAAGCACATCGAAAACATCAAACGACATGGACTCCCGGCAGTCGTCGCGATCAACCACTTCCCGACTGACACCGAAGCAGAAATGGAATTGATCCGCAAAGCCGCGCTGGACGCCGGCGCTACCGAAGTCGCCGTAAGCAAGGTGTTCGCCGAGGGTGGCGCCGGCGGCAAGGAACTCGCAGAGGCCACTGTCCGGGCAGCCAACGCCGGTTCCAACTTTGACTATCTCTATCCGCTTGATGCGCCGATCAAATCCAAGATCGAAACAATCGCCAAGGAAATGTATGGCGCTGGCAGCGTCTCATATTCCCGGCCCGCCGAACGAGCGATTCGCTCCTACACCCGGTTGGGATATGACAACCTGCCGATCTGCATGGCCAAGACGCACCTTTCGCTCAGCGGAGATCCCACGCTAACCGGGCGGCCCGAAGGGTTCGATCTGCACATCCGCGAGATTCGCGCATCGGTGGGCGCCGGGTTTGTCTATCCGATCGTCGGTGAAATGCGAACCATGCCGGGACTCGGCAAGACACCTGGGGGAACAAAGGTCGACATCGACGCCGACGGCAAGGTTCGTGGACTGTTCTAGAATTGAATCCGACCTCGGACTCAATCTGGATTGGTAGCGCCGGCATGAGCAAAGAAGACAAATCCGTTGTGCTGGCGTTCATCGGCGCCCTGGCCACGGTGAAGCTGGTGACCTCGATCATGATCGTTTACTACTTCCCGTCGTGGCACACGGTCATGCTCACCGTCGTACTGAGCATCATCTGGTTCGGTCCGCCACTGTTCTATCTGGCGGACCGTTCCCCTGGCAAGTACCGGTTGTTCAGGGGCCGCATTCGCCGCAATGAACTCCTGCGTCAGGAGTGGCAGGTCGAAGAGAAGACAACCAGCCACCGCGGCTAGTCAGCTCACACAAGAGAAACCCGGCTGGCAATTGCCAGCCGGGTTTCTCTTTAACATGCAGTTCCTAAATTGGGCTGGGGCGCAGGGATTCGAACCCCAACCGCCTGTTCCAGAGACAGGTGTACTACCGTTATACTACGCCCCAATATTGCCGCCATGTCTGGACGGCGACGGTAAGTATATCGTCGCAAACAACTTCCGGCAAACTTATCCGGCCACAATCTCTATCCTGCCGGGATCGGGTATCCGGGCCATTGCGAGATGCTCCAGACAGGCATGCTGCAGGAGTTCATCCTCTGTGGCCGTTACCAATAGCTGCCCTCCATCCAGGACGATCGTTTCAAGCAACGTCCCACGGTGTATCGGGTCCAGCTCGGAGAGAACGTCATCAAGCATGAACAGTGGCCGGACGCCGGCAACCTCGGTCATGTAGTCAGCTTCAGCAAGCTTCAGCGCGACAATCGCAAGCCGCTGTTGGCCACGCGACCCAAAGCGCGCCAGTGGCCGTCCTCCAGTGGTGAATTGGACATCGTCACGATGCGGCCCTATCTGGGTCACACCACGTGACGCATCAGCAGTGAATGACTCTTTCAACCGACGTTCGTAGATTCTGCCAACTCGTTGCATCGCTTCATCGGGAGAGGCGGACGCTGCCACAGCGCGCCACCACTCGTCCGGCTGTTCCAGAGTGGAGATGTACTCCATCCCCAAGGCAGCAACCTCAGGTGCCAGGCGTCCAAAGTGCTCACCAGCCCGGCGCGAGATCGAGTCAATGGCAATTGCCCGGACGGCAAGCACGTACGAACCGAGTGCTGAGAGCTGTTCGTCCCAGTAGTCAAATTCGCCTCGCCGGTTCCCTGGCGCACCTTCCATCTGCTTCAAGAGGCCGTTGCGTTGACTCAAGATGCGAGTATATCTGGAAAGAAAGCGCAAATACTTTCGATCTGACTGTGAAAGCATGACATCCAACCAACGCCGGCGGACCGAGGGTGACCCGAGAACCAGATCAAGATCTTCAGGAGAAAAGGTGACGGTAGGGAGCAGCCCGACAACGTCGGCAACCCGCCTGGGGCGGTCAGACACTTTGAGCGTCTTCTTCGTAGTACCGCGGGTACGATGCGCCTGGATGAATACTTCTATTCGTGCCTGAGCGTCATCACGTTCGATGTCGGCAACAACCCGGGTGTATGGTGCAACGCCAAGGTCGACACCACTCTCCCAACCAATGAGGTCGGCATCCTGGGCGGCTGGTCGCGACCGCGTGGTCGAGATCAGGAGCAGCGATTCAACAAGCGATGTCTTGCCGCTGCCGTTGCGTCCTGCGATCCGCAGTCCCATCGCAGGGATATCGAGGGTCACACTCTCATACGTCCTGAACTGCTCAAGTTCAAGACGACGTACCCGTGCTGCCGGAACAGGGCTCACATGCAACCGATCCGCTTAGTTCGCACCGATGACCATTGGCATGATCACATGGACAAAGTCGTCCGAACCTTCGGCCTTGATTACTCCGGCGGAATTCGCGCCCCGCAATTCCAGAGCAATGGATGGTGATCGCATTACCGAGAGTACATCCGTCAGATACCGTCCATTGAAGGCGATCTGGGTCGGTTCACCTTCGACCTGAGCGTCGACATCGTCCCGGTTGTCGCCGGTGTCGGCCGCGTTGGCCGTAATCGTGATCTGCCCCATGTCGTTGGTTTCGGAAGGCGGTGCAATCTCGAACTTAACGATGTCGTTGGCCGAGCGTGCGAAGATCGCTGCCCGACGGGCAGCATCCAGAATCAGGTCACGCGGCATAACACTGCGCGTGTCCCAGGTAGTCGGGATGATTTGTTTCAGGTCTGGGAACGTTCCGTCGATCAAGCGTGTAAAGAAGACAACGTCCGGCAATTCGGCGTGCAACTGAGTCTGGTTCCTGGTGACGCTGATCTCGACGGTCTCGCTTGCATCGCCAAGAATTCGGGAAATCTCCTGCATCGCCCTGGCCGGAACAATGATGGACAGCGGTTCTTCCAGCGAGGCGGCCATGGTAATGGTGCGAACTGACATCCGAAAACCATCGGCTGCTGCAAGGGTCAGTCTATTGCCATCCGCCTCAATCTGGACGCCAGCGAGCACCGGCCGGCTGTCATCAGATGCTGCGGCAAACACGACATGGTCGATCGCTTCTTTCATCACCTGGGAATCCAGGTTCAGAGAAATCCGCTCGCCCGTGTTCTCGACCCACGAAGGGAAATCCTCCGGGTCAATGCCGCGAACGTGAGCCTGGGTGCTGGCCTGGCTGACTAGTACGGTCAGCGGCCCTTTGTCGTTCGCCAGGTTCATCTCGCCCGAATGCAGGCTGGCAACGAAATCACTCAGCACACGAGCCTGAAGCGTTACCCGTCCCGATTCCTCGACCTTTGCCGGAATCGTGTAGCGTATGCCCATCTCAAGGTTGGTTGCGGTTACTACCAACGATTCGCCTTCAGCAGACAGAAGGAAGTTGCCAAGAATCGGCAACGTGCTCTTCGACGCCACCGCGCGTCCTGCCGTCGCCAGGGCTCGATGCAGATTCTCCTGCAAGCACGTCACTCGCACTGCTTCAACTCCTTAGTGTCCGTACACCTAATTACGGCCCGGATTATAGCATAGGTACGCCCGGTCAGATCCTGCCAAAGTCCCCACTTGACCGCTTGGCACTGTGTGTTAGAATGAATTCAGAACACATGTTCTATACTGCATG
>CAZRNC010000009.1:0-20267 GCA_964601285.1 uncultured Thermomicrobiales bacterium
TCTCAAAAACCGTTGAGGGCAACCTCGTGCGAGTTCGACTCTCGCCTTCGGCACCCAATTCAATCCACGTTGGGTACCTGGCAGTTCGTGACTTGAGCGGGAATGCCACGCCAAACTAGGTGGCTGGTTCGCTCGTCCACTCGACGCCAACACCAGAAGCCCACGCATTGATCCCACTCCGTCTTAGGATTTGAGATATATTCTTCTCCCTCAACTTTCCGTCTGTGGATACAGCAAGACACTCTGGCCACGCGAAGGCTGTGTAGATGTCGTCGAGCAGAGGCTTAGTTGTCTGCAAAAGTAGTGGGCCCACAGCGAGCTCCTCGATAGATGTACTCGTATCCGCGTACACATCCTCGTGGACATCACACTCATCATAGAGCGGCGCCAGATAATTAGATTCCATGCTGAGCATTCTCAATGGCAAATCTTGCCGTGCCCCGGATATACCGATCCTAAGATGCACGTCTCCTGTCAAATCGTGCAGGACACTCAGGACCCACAGCCTCGCCAAGCTACCGAGAACGTGGGCAACAAATCCCGGGTTCTCAAAGTAAAAACACTCGACCTTTTCCTTTTGCGGACCACTATGAAGTGTCCTGGCGGGAATGACCGCCGCATATGACCCGTCGTCATGGAACTCGGACCACCCATATTCTCGCAGGCATTCGAGGGTGAACCCATTGCTTGTCAGTTCCACGCTCTTAAATCGTGGACGGGCATAGGGTGGCACAATCAGAGCAGCACGACTCATCCCAAATATCGGGTCAAGCCGTCCAGTAAGAGGCGTTGTTTCTCCTTGGCCAGTTGACTCCAACTGCCTGATTTGATGCGGAAGTGCCGTAAACGAGTTGGTCATGCTACGTGTAGGACGAAACAGACGTTCGTTTCGTAGGGCTGGCACAGCTACTATGAACACAGATGGCAGCCCATTGATTGCAGGATGATTGCGTATTCTTGCCGAAAACTCTTCTATGCGCGCCCGGGCGTCCTGAAACCTCTGAAATCGCTCCCGATACAACCGCTCAACCTCAGCCTCGGACATTGATCGGCGAGTTCGCTCCACCCGAAGGTAGAATCCGAGTGTTCCCCCCTCGACGACCGCGTATGGTCGTTGAGGCACATTTTCGACTTCAAGAACAAGATATCCGGCATTGTCGTTCTGTGCCGACGATATCTCGAGTGTTGCGAACCCAGGCAACGGAGCCAGGTACTGCGTCGCAAGCTGCTGAAGCCGTGTCACCTGCCTCCCAAGTGGGACAGGCGTTAACTCAGCCGCTACTTCGTTCTCATCACGAATACCAAAGATGATAATGCCGCCTCCTCCGTTTGCCATCGCTGCTAGGTCCCGCACGAATTCCAGACGGTCATCCGCAGCGATTCCGGGGAGTTGAGACTTGTATTCGAGTCGGTGACTCTCCGGGACGGAGTTGGAGACCAAGCTTTCAAGAGCGGTTTCGGTGACGGATTGGACTGGAGATCCGAGTATTTGCTGTGCAAGTGACGCCAATCGACACCTCCAATCAAAATGGACTGTTGATTAACATTCTTCAAAACACTCAGTAGCCACCCAGTGTGCGAACGACGGAACAGCATGCCATCGCATCCGACCTCTTGACCAGCGCAACAGCTCCCGAAACCCCAACCACACCTACTCCACCAGCGCCTTCAGCAACGCATCCCGAGCGTCGGTGTAGTACAGGATTGCGATCTTCGTTGCCATGTCATCCGAGAGATCATTGAGCTGCCGGCGGGCGGAAACGGGCATTAGCACGACCTCGGCACCCTTCTCGACGGCCAGCTCGGTGACGCCTACCGCGTTGTAGATCGGGTCGAGACTCCCGCCGAGATTAATCGCGCCGACTGCGATCAGGCCACCTTTGAGACTCTTACCTAGCAACGCACTGCAGAACGCAAGTAGCGTTGGCAGCCCGATGAATGCACCGCTCCGTGCAGTGTCGAACGCACGGAGTTGAATCGTGAATTCATGCTGTCGCGGATCGCGGTCACCAACCAGTTCCCGTGCCCGGCTGACCATGTTCTGCTCGGCGTTGCGTACGCTCTCGCGGAACGGCCCGGGAACCGGGACATTGATGATCCTGACGCCGGAGCCGGCATTTTCGTTGACCTCCAGCCGGTACAGCCCTGGATTCTCGTCCAGCCCACCGGGAGAAATCGCCCATACCTGCCCTGGGGGAAGTGGATCGGTGCCAATAGAGTTGTCACTGTGCAGCTCGGGGGTGACCACGAACTGCTCGATGCCATCGTCACCGAGCTGGTAACTGAAGTGGGTGTTGCGAAACTCGGCGCTGCCAATGCGCTTCTGCTGCTCCTTCACCCTGCGCCGGCACTCCATCGAGAGGCGCACCGCCCAATCGAGCACTTCGTCGTCAATCGGCATGTCCCGGTTCGGATAGATCAGCTTGAGCAGACCATTGAGCGTGTGGTTGACCGCAGTTGTGTCGCGACCACTGAGCGCTCCTCCATAGCGGACCTTGCCCTGAACTGCATGGTGCCGGTTTTCCCCACGAAGCTGGGTCCAGCTTTCGGCCAGGAAGTCACTCACCAGCCCGAAGTGGTCGGTGAAGAGTCTCGCCTCCATCTTCGGCACATCCCAGCCGGGCAAGTAGGCGTGGATACGGTCCATGAACGCCGTGTCCTCGCGCATCTGCGGGGGAAGCGGACCAAACAGGTGGCTCACCCGTTGCTGATGTTCGACATCGACATCGAAGTTCCCGACCAGCACGATGCCGCCCTCGGCCCGGATGCTCTCCCGGCCCCGGCTGAACTCGCCCGACTCCATGTAGCCCTTCATGATGTTGACGCCGTCCTTCTGGTCGAAGGAGACGCCGGCAACCTCATCGAAGCAGACCACGTCGTACTGGGTCACCAATCCACGTTGCCCGTTGGACATATTGACAAACATCCGGGCAACGGTCGTCTTGCCACCGGAAACGAGATGCGAATAGGGCGACGTCTGCTGGAAGAGGTGCGACTTACCGGTGCCACGCGGCCCAAGCTCGACCATGTTGTAGTTGCGTTCAACAAAGGCCACCATCCGCAACAGCAGGACATCCTGCTCCCGTGGGGACAGAGCCGCCGGCTCGAAGCCGACACTTCGCAGCAACAGATGCTTCCACTGTTCGACAGTGAACTGCTCCCGACCTTTGGAGAAATCATCCAGTGCGCCGCGTTTGGAAAGCTGAATCGGACGAAGGTTGGCAATGCCGAATGGCCGGCCGTCGCGCTGCTGGGCGATCGACGCGTCGTATTCAAGAGTGATCTCGGCATAGAAGCCGCCCGTCAGCATCCGCTGGTGCGTATGCACCTGTTCGTCGCTGATCCGGACGTCGGTCAGATTCAGGCTCGGCAGAGAGGCAACGTAGGAGTCGCTGGAGACATGCAGGCGGGCAGTGATCGAATCGATCAGCTTCACCTCACCCTGCTCACGGGCGCGTGATTTGAACAGCTCGGCCTCGCCGGCTCGCACCGTCCGCTCACGCATCTGCCGCTCGACGATCTCCAGCCCCTCGGCAATCTCCTGCTCGTCAGTCGTCGCGCAATAGCGGCCCAGCAGGAACTCCGCCACGTAGGTCGGCACCGGATATTGACCCTTGAACTGCCGCACCAGGTCCTTGCGCACGATGTAGCCATCGAACGCACGGGCGGCTAACTGATCGATCTCATCAAGTTGCATCTAGACCCCACCCACAATCGTCGGCAGTTGCGCACGCACGGAACCGGATTCATCCAGAACGACCAGTAGAACCGGATCGCCCTCAGCGTCATCGTCAATGACCGCCAGCGAGGCCGAACCATCATCGCGGACCGGTTGCGGCTGATTGGCGATCGAGCTGGAAGCATCGGCAGCCTTGCGACGCAGGTCCACCCGCAGGCCGGCGACACTGCCCTCGATGGCAACATTACAGCGCAGCCCGCGCCAGGTCGGTGTACCAATGGCGATTGCCCCACCGGAATCACCGCCGGCGGTAACCGTCAAGACCGGCACGACGCACTCCTGCAGACTCAACCCGCCGTGCTCGTACTCCTTGCCGGCTTCAAAGCAGCTCACACCCGGGGCCATGGCAATCGGCACATCAGCGTCCCAGTGCCAGGGAACCGTCTGGAAATCGATCTTCATGTAGGGCTTAATGCGGGCACAGCGCCCCTTGCGATGGACCGTCAGATGCTGCTGCAGCTCAACCTTGTCCAATCCACCCGGCAGCATGATCCAGCCATGGTCGGTGACGACCACGACCTTCTTCCAGCCGGCATCGAGCAGATCGGAAATGCGGTCTGCCAGCAGTTTCAGCTCGGACGCGACCCGGTGGGAGACTTTCCAGCCCTCGGCATGACCGTGGCTGTCGATCGCTCCCAGCTCGGTCCAGCCGGGCCGGTCCGGATTACCGGTTTCGTTGGCCGGCAGGACCTCAAACCCCGCCGCCCCCATCAGGTCTCGCAGCACGCCGGCGGTCACCGAGCGGCCACTCGCTTCGACCACGGTGCCAAGGTCCTTGCCGCCGGCGAGTTGCGCAGAGACCAGACTCATGGCCGGCTTGGCGGTTGGCGTCACTGTCGGGAGCGCCGCCAACGTCCAGTCGACGCCGCAGTGCAAATCGCGAGCGCCGATCTGTTCGGCCAGCGCCATCCCCAGGTCGAAGCGCAAGGCGTCAGAAAACAGGATGCAGGTTCCAGACTCAGCCGCTGGTAGCGACGGCCGGTGCCCGTCTCCGGACTTCACCGCCTCCTGATAGCGTTTCGATGTCTCCTCAAGCCAGGGACGGTAAACTGCCCGGATCGCATTGCCGACCGCCTGCACCTGATCGGTGCGTTCGACCGCTGCGAGTGCATCGAGCACCGCCCGGTCAACTTCCCAGCCAGCCCTGGTGTACCAGTCGGCCAGTTCAGAAACGCTTGTGCCGGCAATCGGCTCGGCGCTGCGTTCGGCAAGGATCGCGAGATGCTCGATGGCATGTGCCAATGGACTCAGCCCGAGGTCTGACCATACCCACTCCCGGCGCGCGCCGTGCTCTCGCTCGAGTTTGAGCAACTCCGAACGCGTCAATGCGTGATCTGCATCGTCGATCATCGACGATAACTGAATTTGCAGCGCATCTTCGGCAGCCTCGTTGTCCTGGGGCCAGCTGCTCGGTTGGTAAAACATCGGCAGTTCACGCTGCGGTCGTGCCTGCCGAAGGAGTTCGGGCAGGTGAGGGTATCTCGTCGGGGCATGGGTGTAGCGACCCCAAACGAGTCGCCAATTGGTGTCATCATGCTTGCCCATGTGCCCCGCCGCTTCGATCGGGCTGTCGTACTCGGGGTTGAAGCGGTAACGGTCGACACAGATCGTGACGAACGCCTCCCAGGCGTTGGGGTCACAGCCGGCCTGGAAGCCGGAGGGGTCGTTCATCCAGCGCAGCAGGTTGAGCTGCTCGTCCGGATTCAGCAGGTTGTTGAACCAGCCGGCCCGCAACGGGGCCGCCCGAACGATCGTCTCCTGCGGCACATCCAGCAAGACCTGCAACGCCCGGCCGGCGGCGTCCTTGGTTGCCTGATCGCCGGCGACCTCGACGCCCAGTCCATCTGCTGCCTGAAGGAACCCGACAACCGTCCAGTCACGCCCGTTGCGGTGTGACCAGATCGTTCCCCGATACTGCAACTCGGCAAGCGGCTGGAGCGGTTTTGGGCAGGTCTCAACCGCCCGCAGGTCGGAGCGGCTGACACCCGGCAGGTAGATCACTTGCACCGTCTCCCGGTCAAAGCCATCCGGAACGATCGTGCCGTCGATAACACAGCGCAGCCAGACAGCCGGCCCGATCAGAATATCCGGCTGATATGGACCAAGCGTCAGCACCGGCAGCAACTCGCGGAGTCTTGGAACGACCGACTCCCACTGACGCAGTTCGTCCGGCCAGAGCACCGCTGCCGGCGGAGACTGATCCTGCCGGTTGAAGCTCCTCCCGGCAAAGCGCAGCGAGCCGGCCAACGCCTCCAACATCGTCGCGGCATTCGATATCAGACTACCGGTCATAGACTTGCCTCCGGCCCGGGCTGTGGTTCCCCCACAGGGGTAGGGGCGCATAGCAATGCGTCCGCCGTTGGACACCTCGTAGTCCAAGCTGGAGCAGACCAGCGTAAACCGTCATCCCGAGCGAAGTCGAGGGACCTCGAGCCACGAGACGTCTGGTTCTCCAGCGACGTTGTGGCACCACGTTCGTGGTCGGCCTCCGCGCCGGCTGGAACGAGATCCTTCGGCTTCGCTCAGTTGCGGGCCACAGGGAATCTGTCGTACGGGAGAGGCCATGCCTCTCCCTTCGCGCGTCAGCGCGACATGCTCAGACACGACGCTGCTGCAACGAACAGGCGGATCGTTCCGATCCGAGGGAGAGGCATGGCCTCTCCCGTACGGGTGTCAGATCCACTGTGGTCCAGTACTCAGGATGACAGTTTACGTTGGCCTGCTCCTGACTGAGCATCGAGGGGTTGCCGGCGGACCCATGCAATGCGCCCCTACCCCTGCGGGGACGGCATGACAGGAGCGTCCGCATACTCACGAGACACCCGCCCTCTCGCGCGCCTCGCGCTTCTCGGCGAGGGTCAGATGCTTGTCGTTGTGACGCTCGCTGCCGTCGGGGTCCTTGCCACGGTCCTTCTTCCAGTGGACGGTGAACTTGCTGCGCAGCGGACTGTTGGCCGGCTTGCCCCATGGCTCGATCCAGGGACGGATGTTGAGCCGGACGCCGTCGTTCAGATCAGGATTCCAGCCGATCGGCTGCTCGTGGAGCGGCTTCCAGCGGACGTAGATGTCGTACCCCTTCTCGCCGGTCCGGATCAGTTCCAGCTTTTCCTGCAACTGCAACGCCGCGACCAGCCGGCCATCGGCGCCGGCAATGCCCTGGTCGCGCTCGGCCCGCTGCAGGCCAATCCAGTTTCCCAGATAGGTGTAGATCAAGCGCTCCAGCCGGGAGCCATCCAGCTTGTGATAGTTCACCAGCGCCGAGAAGCCATCTTTGCGGCCATCCCAGATGTGCCAGATGAAGGGACGATTGTGGAAGAGCTTGCAGTGCTGCGGGAAGAAGCCATCCATCAGCCAGGCATCCAGCCCCTTGCCGGCGTAGCCAACGCCTTCCAGCAGCTCATCCAGCCTCGCCGGCGACCAGCTATCGCCAAAGGCTGCCGCCAGCATGTCTCGCAACCGCTCGGCTGCCGGCCGTTCGCCGCCGACCGCCTGCAACGTCACAATGCCATCATCATCCGCCAGCCGGTCCAGCTCGTCCGGATCCTGCTCCGGCCACTGGTAGCCCAGCAACCGGGCAACCGCCACCTGCAGCGGCTCGGTCGCATCATCCGGCCGGCCCTTGAACAACCACTGCGTTGGATCGTTCGAATACGGTTCCGGCAACCCGTCCGGGTACTGCTCGTCGGCAACCTTCTGCCAATGATCGAGATCGAAGGGTACCTTCGCTAGCGACGCGTTCGTCACTTTCAGCGCCTGATCGATTTGCCGTACCGCACGGCTGTATGCCGGCGAACTACAAAATGCCCAGATTGCCGGCAGTTCCCGTGGGTTCTTAGGAAGCAGAACTGCAACATTTGTGTCGAACTTGTCACCAGAATAGAGAGTTACGGGTAGCTCACCCATCTGACTTACCGCTACCCCCTGCTTTCCCCAAGCTTGATTGCCGCGCCTGTCAGCGTCGTGTAGACGTGCACGCACGCTCGCAGCATATTGCCGAAGTTGACCGTTACCTTGTTCCCAGAGAAGTACCTTCTGCCTGCCCCCAAAATGTTGGCTCCTTTTTACGGTGCTCTGTTCAGGTTCCCATCGTCTTCCGATATCAAGAACTTCCCAAAACAAGCATTCAAATCGCGCACTATCGCCATTGAGGACACCTGCGAGCCCAATTGCGTAGTCACTGAGCATACGGAGCCCACGAATGTCGTTAAAGGTAATAACGCTGTCAACGTTAAGGGACATGTCTCGTTGATTCGCCAAAAGAAGCGGTGCCCCAAGTAGCCCCTCTTCCTTCTCGGCAGCGCCGGGCGAGGAGATGACGTCGATGCCAACTACCAAGTCCCGCTCGCGTGGTTCCCTGCGGGTTGCTATGAGGAGCGACGCACTGACCACTTCACCTGAAATCGATCCGAATGCTCCCGAACCAAGTCTGGCTATGAGATTGGTTGTCTGTTCTTTAAGGAACCGATTGCGGAACCGCGCGTAGCGAGTCAGAAAGTGCCAGTTCTGGGGACAGACGATGGAAAAGCTCCCGTTAAGACTGACAAGTTGACGGATTCGCGCAACGAATATCGTTGCTAGGTTCTCCTTGGAATCTGGAAAGTGCTCTAGGGCATGATTTCTTAGCACATCGTCAAACTTCCCAATCTGCAAGTAGGGTACGTTCGTCAATACCAACGTATATCGACGTGTAAGCAAGAATGCAGCATTGGCAACACCGGCAATGGAGTTACCGAGAACAGCGGCTGTGGGATCGTCCGCAGCCTCCAAGTCAAGCACTCGGCGCACCAAGGGTTCAACCTCGTCATATTCGGCGGTAAACATGCGGTCCCTCGACTGTAGCATTTCAGGGTCGATAAGGCTGCCGAGATGCGGAGCCATGCCATATAACTGATAGAGTTGCGTTAGTGCACCCTCGAGTCGAACTCCCCCATCTGCAAGTCGCTTCCACTCCTCGATCTGGCCTTTCACCGGAATTCCTGAACAGCCAATGTTCGGGACCGGAATCTCCCTATACCCTCCAGTCTTCCAAGCCGCAAACGCGACGGCAAACGCAGCTATCTGGGTGCAGCGGGGGTCGATTTCCAGACCGAAGAGGTTGTCCCGTAGCACGGCATCGCCGGAGGATTGGGCGTCGAGACCCTCCTCCTCCATTCGCATCTTCGTCAGCATGTCGAAGGCTTCAACCAGGAAGTGACCCGAACCGCAGCAGGGGTCCATGACCGTCACTTCGGCAACTGTCTCCGGCCAGCCAGGGAACGTGCCGGCAGCTGGAGTGCCGTCGTCCTTGAAGCGCAGGTAGACGAACTCTCGAAGCAGTGGGCTCTCCGGATGTTTGCCGGCCCACCATGCGCCGAGCGAATTCTCCAATAGAAAGCGCACCATGTAGTTCTCGGTGAAGAGCTGGGTCACTGGCGGCAGGTCGGCTCCGCCGATCTTGCGGCCGCTGGCGTTGACTTCCTTCTTCTTGTCAGTCTGCCAGAACTGGTAGACCCAGCCGAGCGAATCGCTGGCGGTGAAGACCGACGTGGGAAGATCGGTTAGCAACGCTTCGAGCCGGCCGCGGCTCTCCGGGGCGAAGTTCACCTGGCCCGAAGGATCTCCCACCCGAAAGATGCCGGGCAGCATCCGGGCGGCGTACTTCGCAGCGACCGCCCAGCCATCCGGTTCGCCCTCGTCGGCAGCCAGCTCCTCACATTCGTCGAGCGTCACCGGCACGCCGGCCGGGTGCATCAGGAGGTTGTTCTCGGCCAGGAAGCGGGCAAAGAGCATCTGGTGCCACTGCTCGTAGGCGATCTCCTCTACGAGGGGCTTGAAGCCGGCTTGGCGGTCTCCTTCGCCGAGCTGCTTGGCCCGCGCCCGGAGAGCAGTTCGCAGCCTACGCTGTTCATCGTTCATCGAGGGGAAGCTGTTTGGCTCCTCGACCGCCAGGGCATCGATGGCCGCATCGGCAGCCCGCTCGGCCACCCTGCGTGCCTCGATCACAGCAGATTCAAGCTGCCGCCTCAGTCCCGTCTCCAGCGCCGCCATCAGTCCGTCTCCCCTTACCTACCCAGTTCCCGCATTGCTTGGTAACAAGTCCAGGTCCGATTTTGCAATGGCGAATGCAAATTGCCCCAACGAACCTTTCTGGAACAGCCCGCGTACGGGAGAGGCGGTGCCTCTCCCTTGGCGCATCAGCGCCACCTTCCCCAACCGAACAGCATGCTGACGAATCGAGCGGATCGTTCCGATCCGAGGGAGAGGCACCGCCTCTCCCGTACGCGCTAGCGCTCGTTCGCCATGACGACCCTACGAGATAATCACCGGCCTGCCGTCGCGGATGTGCCCCATGATCGTCTCCCGCAGTCCGGTGAGATATGCGTCTACATCGTCCTCGGACCGGAGGTTGGCCGATGGCGGCCGGACACTCTCGGACTTCGGCTCAAGCAGACTTGCTATCTGCCGTCTGGCTCCGGAGAGCCGTGTTTCCAACGCGTCAGTACGATCGCGCCAATTCCGGAGCGGCATCGCATCGAGCGATTTCAAAAGGTCCTCGTCGGTGCCGATCGCAAAATCGAACCCGGCTTGCAGGGCAACATCGGCAAGCACGTCCGCCTGCTGGTCCGGACTTAGCCTGCCCCAATCATCCGAGCCGGTCAGACCGGCAACGCCGCATGTCCTGGCTTCTTCATAACCGGTCCGTAACCGTTGCACCTCGGACCTCAACGCCGACGTGACCTGGTCGAGCAGCGGCCGAACCGGGTCCGGTTCAACCAGCAGGGCACGGTTGGCGACGATGGCGTCTATTTGCTCCTGAAGATGGCTGGCAACCTCGGTCTCGCGAGCATGAACTGCCAGCCGTTGCAGTTTCTGCCACTGGGGCAGTCGCAAGGCGATTTCGTCCCGCCGGGATTGCCATTCGTTGAAACTACGCTCCAACTCCCCACGCCGGTCGTGGACCGCCATGAAACACTCGTTGGTGCTGAGAGACCGCATCTCCCGAATCTCATCGACCGAGGGACGTTCCGGCAGCGGCGCGTCGCCGCCCGCCTCCTGGGCGAGATCTTCAAGCCGGTTGAGCAATAGCGGCACCGCCCCAAGCTCTTCGCCGGACTTCACCTGCTGGCCAATGCTGGTGAGGAACGCCCGCACCGCGATCTTGTGGCTGGCGGTCACAACCACCTGCTCCAGCCGGAAGTTGGTCTGCCAGATCGAGGTTTTGTTCAGCTCCCGATGGGTAACGGGCTGACCCTTGCTGGAAGCGGTCAGAATGCCATTCGCCAGGAGAACCAATGTGCCGGCGGAAATCGCATCCAACGGCCAACCATATGGCGCGCCGGTAAAATGTGCCCGGATTTCGGTTCCCTGCCGGCCACTGCCGCTAATGAAGTCACGAATTGCCCGGCAGACGCCGTTGTTCTCAACATTCCCCTGATGACCAACAACCGACAATGCATCGGTGTTGCCGGCAGCAGTACGATCGAACACCGTGCTCCAGCGCTCATGATCGGCCGTCGAAAACTCCGGATAGAGCCGCGCCAGGCTGTGCTCGGCTGCCTGCTGAATGTTTCCGCCGAGGTTGGAGGATTCCAGCACCTCGTTGCCGCCCCCCTGGAAGACCTTTGCGCCGGAAAGCACCGCCGCGATGATGCTGGCTACTTTCCCGTTCTGCTCATTACGCCGCGACTCCATCGCAGCCCGTGCCTCCCGGCCCTCGTCGGTCGTTGGGTGGCCGCGGGCGTCCAGCGTTTCCTGGGCTGCCGCCACGCCGGCCAGTGCATCCTTCAAAGCATCATGATCGCGCCGGGGGAGGTAAACGAACACAACCGGGCTACCTGTGCCGGCAATCTGGGCATCGCTAACGACATCCTGTTCACGAGCCGACCAGCCGTCACGAATCCAGACGGGCACACCATCGGCCGCCGGCGGTGGATCCAGCCGGTAGTGTGGCGCAACCTTGCGCGGGATCCTGCTCTGGCCGTGTGACAGGCTGACCTGACCGAGCACTTTGCCAATCGCATTGCGTAGGGCCGTCGCCCGATCATCGGCGATGCGTGTCTCGGCGGCGGAGATCGTCATCCGGCGCGAGTTGAAGTCGCGGTCCCACTCACTGCTCTCGCGAGTCTGCAGCCGATACTCATCGCCGACCTTGAGCAGCGTTCCGCGCTCGACCAGTTCTTCCAGCAAACCAGGAATCTGGTGGCGCAACTGGCTGCTGCCTTTCGGCAGATCCTGAACCAGCAGATCGGCCAGAACGTCGGACTTTGGCTCAATGCCGGCGGCCAGCGGTCCATCGGTCGCCAGCTTGCCAATCAGGAAGATCGTTGCGCAGAGTCTGGCTTTGAGTTCACCTTCCGGAGTGCCGTCTTTCAGCTCCTCGATCATCAGGTTCATTTCGCTGAGCAGCTCGCCCGTCTGGAGCATGTTCGGTTTGACCTGATCGTAGATGCTGTCGCCGGCGATCACCGTACCCAGCGGTTGTCCGGATACAGCGCGAGTCGCCTCGTGAACGATGCGGAGCTGGGTCCGCAACTGGCCGATCGTCCCGGAGGGGTCGACTCCCCGCAGCACCCGCTCCCAAAACCGCCGGCGCACCGGCAGCAGCGGATAGTCGGGAACCAGGTCCAGCCGGTCCTCATGGCGCGGGGCGATTTTCGTGCCGATCAGATGACGGTCGATCTCGCCACTGGCGTTATTCAGGACTTCATTGAGCGGTTGAACCTGGGCCTGGTTCTTGCGCAAGACAACCTGCCGGATGACCCGCTCGACGTCGCTCTCCGAAAGCTGGACGGTGCAGGTAAATCGACCTTGGAGCTTCTGGAGCTGAGGGGAGGCTATCATCGCAGCCTGGCCGGTCGCGACAAAGAGCAGCGCGCTGCCAAACCGGCCGCTGCAGGCTTCGACGATGTTCTGCACCGCCAACGCCCGGTCCTGGTCATCCCCGATGAACTGTTGCACCTCGTCCAGCACCAGCAATGTGCATGGGATCTGTCCGGGAGTGGCAGATTGCAGTTCGAGAACATCACGCAGGGTATCGAGAAACTCCTCGTCCGATATGTCGGCGGCCTTCGCCTGGTATTGAGCAATGATCGCCGTACGTGCTTCCTGAGCGTTCGCGGCGAAGTCGGGTACAGCAGCCATTAGCGCCTGAGTGATCAGCGGTGATACGAACATGTTGTTCAGTTCATGGCTTAGGTTACGTCCGCGACCCTCGATCTCCTGTCGAAAGCTCTCAAAGTATCCATTCTGCTTCAACCAGATCACGAACTTCGCCGGACCATATTGCGAAGGCAATCCTGCCGCGGTGAAGACGATCTGTAGCAACGCAAGTCGCACGCTATCGCCAGCCCCGGCACCGAGCGTGCCGGCGGCAGACCAGCGTCCGCCGCGTCGCCGGCCGGCGGTGTCCAGCTCCCGGAAGTGCGCATTGATTGCCGGCGGGAGGTTTGTGATGCCCCGGGCGGTTGCACCGTCCGGAAAGTCATGATCGAGCCAGAGGTATTCGAGCACCCGCACCAGGTGGGACTTGCCGCTGCCGTAAAAGCCACTTACCCAGACCGCCGGTTGCGAAGGTTTATCCAGGCTACCGAGGTAGCTCGTCATGATCTTGTCGAGTCCGCGCTCGTACTCGCCTTCACAGACAAACGAGGTGAGTTCGTGGCGCAGCACCTTGATCTGCTCCGGCGTTTCCGGTGCACCAACCTTGGCGACACCGTCGTTGGGAATGGTCGTCTGCGCCGGGTCAACAACAAACACATCACGATTCAGCAGCATCTGGCTAGTTCCCATTCCCTGTCACGATCGGCACAGCATGATAATCCCATCCATCTCGGGCATCCAGCAGCCGATAATTCGACCCTTCCTGCTCCCCTGGATAGAAGACGAGCATGCGTCCCCGGATGTGAGGTGCAGCCTCTTCCAGGACCCTGGAGACCCGCGTTAGCCCGAACAGCGACGCCAACCCGGAAAGCCCGGTGACGGTCTCTTCAATGTTCGGAGCATCCAGAGCAGCTTTCACTTGCCCTACAACCATATCTGTGAATTCCGGCAGCGCCGTATCCAGAAAGTCCGGTTCTTCAAAATACGCTTCGGCATAGTCATGGGCTGTCATCCACCGCGCGAATGTTTCAGTCAGGTCAAGATGCTCCCAGTTGTAGCCGGACGCCAGGGTTGCAGCCCTGAACTCGTCAATTCGGAAGCGCAACCGTCGCTCCTGCTTCTTGTCGTAGACCGCCATCCAGATGCGTTGGGCGGGAGCCAACGAGGCGTCCCACGGCAGCCGCAGGTGACGCTGGTACGCCTTCAAGAGATCTTCGATGCTGGCTGCCATCAGGTTCCATCCTCTTCGCGCATCAGATAGTTGAAGGTGATCTCCGTCACCTGTCCGGCATGCCGATAGTCCAGCCACCCGGCCTGTCCTGCGGTTTGCGCCTGACTCCGCACCGTGCTTGCCGGCACGTCCAATAGCCGGCACCAGAGCGTATCGAACAGTCCATCGCCACGGGCGCCACATAGATAGCCCAGCAGCAACGCGTAGGTTGCCGCCGCCGGCCGGCAGGTCGCCTGCGCCCGAGTCTTGGTTTTGAATCCGTCGAGGTGACCCGACTGTTGCCAGGATGATGCGATGTTCCGCCCGATTCTGCCGGCGACGTCCTGGCTGAACCGCTCCGGGAAGCCTTCCTCAACCGACCGGGAGAGCTCCCCGGACGTTATCTGGTGGCCCGGCGCAACGCTCAGCAGGAAGTCCGATGTCGCGCGCAAGACCGGGTCTCTGGCGATGGCACACAGCAGAGCAAGCAATGGCTGCGCGGCTTCGTCGGCATCCCAGAGGTCACGCAGGGCCCGGAAAAGCAGGACATCCGGGGACAGCGCGAAGAACTCCCGCAAATAGCGAAATGATTTCTGGCGAGAACTGAGGGTGTTCTTCTGCAGGACATTCTGGTCAACAACTGCCTCGCGGTACTCCTCATGTCCGGCGGTCACCTGAGCGTGCTGGAGCAGCCGGCGCAGGTCCGGAACAGTAATCGTCCGCGACGTATGTGGACACTCAATTCCATCCGCAAACCCGTATGTCAGCGCCGAATCCGGGACTACGTCCAACGTTCGTCACTCTTTCCAACTATGTCCGTTTCAGCGTTGATCGTCCCATCATGCCCGGGTTGTGTCAATGCATGTTCACTTTCAGGTACGGCCAGAACGCCAGTGTTCCTCAACCGCTGGCATGATCCGGGGTTCAGATTCCCGGGCGGCAATGTCTCTGAACCTTGGGGTCAATACACGCCCATACTTCCTTGCGGTCCATTTGGAAAGCAGCCGAACAGGCTGAGCGTCACCAGCGGCGGTAGCCGGGAACACGCGCTCTACGTCGATCACGCCGCCCGACTCTCTTGCAAGGTCCGCCGCACGATATAGGGTTGCAGCGACAATCCCGAACATCTCTTCGTCCCCATCCGCCAGACACACTTCCAGCCAGTCAAGGAAGAAATCCATGGCGGTTGCATAGGCGAACTGCGAAGTCGAGTGCGTCAGGAGCTGCTGATGTTCGCGATCAAGCAAGTTCCAGCATCCATCCAGGTAAGGGGTCGCCCTTCGGTCGCCGGTGAGCAGCAAACCGGAAATGATCCCCAGGCGAGTATCCTGATCTTTGACCTCATCAGTCAGTTCTTCTGCTAACTCGCGCAAGTGCCTGGGTCCACTCATTGGATCGCCGTCTATCAACGGTAGCAACACCGCCAGGTTCAGACTTGCCGTGGAGATGACCGTGTGATCAATATCTACGAATATGAAAGGCATAAGGGCATTGACTGAAACTGATCCCTTCTCGATCAGCGACGTCACCTGCATCAGGAGGCCAACCCGCTGCTCAGGTTGCGTTCTTTCAACAAGCACCTCGTACAACTCCATCAGGCGGGGAATCGATTCGGCATCGTTGCCCATACCGTACCGGCCCACCTCATAGAAGGTTAGCTTTAGCAGGTGATTTGGTTCAGCGGTTCGCCAGGTCTCAGGAGCTTCAGCCAGCTTCTGAAGATCAACCACGGTGTCGCGCACGTAGCCCTCCATCTTTGGTTTCAATCACACTTCCAGAACCCTCCGCCCGTTGCAAAAGATCAGACTGCTCGGAGAGTATTTGATCAGCCAATCTTGGACAAGCACGCCAAATTTCAGGATGTCAAGAAGTCTTCCGTTCTGCATCTTCTATGTATTCATCGACGAGCCTTGCCTTAAGGACGCTCCGCAGGAGGTCGGCGTTGGAATCACTGAGTTCAACTGCTCCCATGAGAGCAGAGCGATACAGATCTTCTGAGACTCGTGCCCCTCTCGAGAATCGCTCCCCAACGTATCCGTTTTCGAAGTCGCGACCATAGACTTCAACAAAGCAAGCTTCGAATGCCCTCGTGTCGTTGTATGGTTCCCACGCGCCGAGGATTACTTCTGCCGATTCCTCCTCACTTTCCCACAGGGACACCGTCATGTATCCACGGCCGTTCAATCGGAACGCGTTGTACTGCCAATTCCACCAGATCGACAACTCAAAATGCCGAGAGCTTGTCAGGAGCGTTTCAATGGTGTCTGCGCCAATTTGGTCAAGAAGCTCACTAACATACGCCGGATCATGGTCCCAATCACTGCCGAGCCAGAGTTGCCCGAGGATATTCAGGTCCAACTCTTCAACCCGAATTGGTGATGCAACATACGCGCTACCGGTTCCGGCGTATATTGGCCTTGCGTGTTTCAGAAATTTGCGTTCCAGGTCGGCTCGCATCTCGCTTGGGGTCATTTGACTCATGGTCACAGTATCCTTCTCCTGCCATTTTTCGTTTCGAAAGATTGTCGTACATTTCGTCGGAATCCGCTCACTGGTTTGCGTCTATTCGCTCCCTCCACCATCATTGTCATACCAACTCATCGTGCCGGCTCCGCGGTCGGTTGGGCCTGGTGAACCGTTGCCTGAATCAGAATCGGATGTGCCGGTCAGGTATTCGGTGAGGCGCGTGATGAGCCAGAGGACGCCGAGACCGCCGGCGAGGAAGATGATGATTCCGAGTGTGCCGGTGGATTCGCCCTCGGGGGCGAACAGCGGGCCGATCCAGATGAGGCTAAAGCAGGCAGCGAGGAGAAAGATCCACATCAGGCAGCCGGCAGGCATCCAGCGGAGGCGGGCGTAGAAGAATCCTCGTTCGTGTTCGGTCGGTTGATCGTCCATGAATTACTCCTTCCAGTCCCACCCTACACCCTCAACGGGAACACCCTGCTTCCCTCTTGCAAACTGGCCGTATAATCGAAACCACAGAGCCGAAGAACCGAAAGCAGGCGAGGCATGGATGCTCCGCGTGGGGGGATTCTGGAGGGGCTGGGGCCGGACGACCGGGAGCGGTTGGAGCGGGAGCTTGAGCGGCGGACGTATCCGGCCGGCAGTGTGATCCTGGCCGAGGGGGATGCGCCGCGGGCGATGTTCATCGTTCGCTCCGGCTCGGCCAGCGTTTCTGTGCTCAATCACCTCGGCGAGGAACAAGTCGTTTCCACCGTCTTTCCGGGCGAGTGTGTCGGTGAGATGTCGTTGCTTACCGGCCAGCCGGTTTCGGCGACGGTGCGAGCAGATGAAGACGTCGAAGCATTGGTCCTCGGCGAAGCTGACTTCGACCGCCTGTTCACCGCCTTTCCTCTGCTCTATCGCAATCTCGGCAGTGTGCTTTCATCGCGTCTGGTGCAAACCACCCGTCAGGCTGCGCACCGGGCCAGTGGCAAGACGACGTTGCTGGTCAACGCCGGCGCTCCCTGGTTGATGGGCTATGCGCTTGCAAGCAGCGTCGCCTGGCACTCCCGCCGCCCAACGCTCTACATCCGATGCGCAGATGATGAGCCGAACCCGCAGTTGCAACAGCTTGCCGTACAACAGGGTGATGAGGGCCTGTCGGTCATCTTGACCCGGCCGAAAGGTGAATTCTCGCCGGAACACATTCGCCAGACGATCGACGAGTTTGACGACCGCTTCGCATTTATCCTGCTCGAAGTGCAGAATGCCAACCTGTTTCCCTCTATTGAAGCAACGACGGTAACACTGGCCGGTCCGGATACAGCGCCTCTTCAGTCAGGGGGTACGCCTATTATGCTGCGTGGCTGGATGGAGCCAACCAGTGCCCGGATTGGCCCGAACCCGACCGGAGAGATCCGGGTTCCAGAGCCAGATTCGCTCGACGAACTGGCAACCGGAATGCTTTCAATCTCTACCCCAACCGGCAAACAGCTTGGCTGGGCTGCACGGGATATTACCGGCACGAAGGTCGGCGTGGCGCTGGGCGCCGGCTCGATCAAGGGGTTTGCCCATGTCGGGGTTCTCCAGGTGCTGGAAGAGCGCAACATCCCGGTGGATTACCTGGCCGGCACCAGCATCGGTGCGGCAATTGCGTCTGCCTATGCTGCCGGATACGACCCGGCGGCGTGCGTCGATATTCTCGATGACATTGGAAAAGGCGCATTCAAGTTTGGCTTTTCGCGGCATGCCATTCTGTCAAGCTCGACGCTGCGCGACGGTATCCGCCGTGTCTCGCACGATCAGGATTTCGAGGAACTCCGGCTGCCATTGGCGATCATCGCAGCTGATATTGTCTCCGGGCGAGAGGTCGTATTCACCAGCGGAAAGCTCTGGCCGGCGGTGTTGGCCAGCATGGCAATTCCTGGCATCTATCCACCGGTCCCGATTGGCGAATACATGCTGGTGGATGGCGGGGTGGTGAATCCGGTCCCGGGTGATGCAGTTTCGAATATGGGAGCCGATACGGTTATCGCCGTCAAACTCGGACGCCGGGCGGTGGAGGATCCGGTCGACCTGGTCTCGAGCGATCCGTCTGGACGTCCCCCGCTACTGGTGCAAACGATCAACCGCTCGATCGACATCATGCAGGGCAAGATCGTCACCGAATCGGCCGCAGCATCGACGATCACGATCGAGCCGGCCTTCCCGGCGATTGCCGGCTGGGGGTTGCGTGCATTTTCCGAAGGTCGTGCCTTCATCGAATCAGGACGACAGGCAGCCGAGTCCGCCCTGCCCCGCCTCGCCGCTGCCGCGATCCCCTGGTTGCGGGACTAGGTAACCGCAAGACGATTGACATATTGCCAATCCTGTGCTAGTTTCGACATATTGGGAGTTCAATTGAATAGCGCACAGGAAAGGGCTAGTCATGACTACGACGACTCACGAAGCCGAAACCCTGGTGACCAAGCTCAAAGAGTTTCACGGCTCTCTGACACCGACCGAGCAATCGCTCCTGACCTATATCGTCTCGACCGCAACCACCACCGGAACCACTGAAGAAGTCACCGGATACACGGCAACTGATACGACCTGGACCGGCCTGACGTCGTGGTTGACAACGACAACCACCACCTCGCCAACCTCGACGACGTCAACCACGACCACCACATCAACGGCAACCACCACCTGATTTCTGGTGGCTTCCCGGACTGTGACACGATTCTGCAAACCCGGCTCCTGTATCTGGAGCCGGGTTTGCTGTTGAATCGTGGGCCGTTTCGGCCATAATGACAGCAACCATCTCCACCACTGTCCGGCGGGCAACTCGCTCGTCATCGCCTGAACGGAAAGATGCTCAACGATGGTAGAGAACAGCGCTGAAAATCTGGTGACGCACCAACTGTCGACCGGACAGGAGATATCGCTCCCACCGCACAACGAGTTCTACCGGCAGTTCACCACCCGCAACCGCGGCGTCATCTCGGATGGCGACCAGAAGCGGCTGCGCAATGCGGTAATCCTGGTCGCCGGCTGCGGCTCGGTTGGCGGCGCAGCGGTCGAACCGTTGATCCGGTTTGGTGCCGAACATCTCATTCTTGTCGAGCCGGATGAATACGACCTGCACAACCTGAACCGCCAGAACATGCGGCTCCAGGACATCGGTAGGAACAAGGCAGATGGCCTTCGCGAACGAGTGCTGGATATCAATCCGTATGCATCAATCGAGGTCGTGCCGGATGGCATCACCGAAGAGAATGTCCGCCGGCTGGTTGAGCAGGCAACGATCATCGTCGATGGCGTTGATGTCACCACCCAGAAGCCGTTGCTCATGAAGTATCTGTTGCACAAAGAGGCGAAGGCGCTCGGCAAGCCAATCATCTCCGGCTACGACGTGGCCGGGCTGCAGCTGCTACACATCTATGACTACCGTGACCCGTCGGTAAACATCATGCACAACAAGGTCCAGGAGCATGAGTTGCGGACGATCCAGCCGTTCCAGTTCCTGCGCCGGGTTGTGCCGATTGCCGCGCTGCCCTACGAGATCATCGGGGAACTGAGAAAGCAGATACGTGGCGACCGGAGCGGATTCCCCCAGATCGTCTATACCGCCCATCTGTTCGGCGTGATGACCCTGCCGGCGATCCTCGATATTCTCGGTGGCCGGCCCATCAAGAACCGGATTATCTGCGATGTCCCGACCATGCTCCGTCCACCTCGCGAACGGTGCCGGGTGGCCATCCAGCGATTGAAAGGGCTCTACAAACTCAACAACGAGTTTCGGGAGTCCCAACG
>CAZRNC010000010.1:0-3776 GCA_964601285.1 uncultured Thermomicrobiales bacterium
CAGATTCGATACTCATCGATCGACGCCGTCGTGATTTCACACATGCACTCCGACCACATGCTCGACCTCGTGCCGTTTCGCTATGGTCTGACCTACGGCGTCGAGCGTCCCGATTCGCCGATTCCTCTCCTGGTTCCACCTGGTGGATCGGCGAAACTTGGCGCTTTGGCTACGGCATTGGGAAGCAATAGTGAACCTGGAGAAAGCTTCTGGGAGCCGGCGTTCACCGTGCAGGAGTATCAGCCTTCGACCGGCATCAACGTTGGCGACATCCAGATCAGGTTTGTCCTCACCGACCACGCCGAACCCTGCTATGCCATGCGGATCGAATCGGCCGGCGGCAAGTCGATCTTCTACACAGCAGACACTGGAACCATCAGTCCTCTGGTAGACCTTGCGGCCGGCTGTGACGTGCTGATCTCCGAGGCAACCATGCCTGAGGAGGAAACTGCCGGTTCCGGCGCCGGCCACCTGAAGCCATCAGTCGCCGCCGAGCTGGCTTCACGCAGCAACGCCAGCCAGTTGGTGTTGACGCACCTATGGGCAGAACGGCCCGACAACCTGGTGCTTGAGCAAGCTGGCAGATTCTACGACGGCCCAATTGCCATCGCGAAACCGGGATTGAGGATCAATGTCTAACGCGCCGTGGTTCAGTATCGGCCATACAACCCATCAGGACGCGAGAAGCGGCTGCACAGCCATCATCTTCGATCGGATCGTTCCGGCTGCAGTGGATGTCCGCGGTGGGGCGCCAGGTACGCGAGAAACCACCCTGCTCCAATCAGGCAGCATGGGGCAGGTAAATGCGATTCTGCTTTCGGGCGGAAGTGCATTTGGCCTACGGGCCGCCGATGGTGTCGTGCGCTATCTGGAAGAGCAGGACAGAGGCTACCAAACGAGATTTGGCAAAGTCCCGCTCGTGACGGGAGCGATCATCTTCGATCTTGGTGTCGGAAAACCGTATCACCCGTCAGCTGACGACGGCTACGAGGCGGCACGAACAGCAATCTCCGGGAAGTTCGAGTCGGGACAGGTTGGAGCAGGGGCTGGCGCGACGGTCGCCAAACTCAGCGATGTTCCGGTTGCTGGTGGAGTCGGCATTGTGACCCAATCGGTCGGACCGGTCTCCGTCACCGCTGTCATCGTGCTCAATGCCGTCGGAGACATCCGCAATCCTGTTACCGGAGAGTGGGTTGCCGGTGGAACCGGTACAGACGTGGCGCTGAAGGGATTGGCAACCGCCCACGAAGGTGAAAACACAACGATCGGTGCGGTGATGATCGATGCACCGATGGACCGCCGCTCGCTTGAACGTGCCTGCATCAGCGCCCAGGCGTCGCTCGCCCGCTGCACAGTGCCGGCCCACACCATCATGGACGGCGACACTATCTTCGCTGCGGCATCTTCAACCGGAACACCCACCCCACTTGAAACGCTCGCGATTACCATCCTCGTCGAGCAGACAGTAGAGTCCGCGATCCTTTCGATATTCGAATAGCACAGTTTGTACCGAAATGCACCACGTTCCCCCGCCGGGGGTTGGGGCGCGTTGCACTCACCAGTACCAACTGATTCCAGTTTTGGCTTGTACATGCCGGTTTGTCCGTCATCCTGAGCTTGTCGAAGGATCTCGAGCCACGGATCTTTCCGGGTGAAGTCAAATTTCGAGGATCGAGATCCTTCGGCTTCGCTCAGGATGACAAGCTAAACGCCGTTCTTCCCTGCGTACGTTCGATGATCCTGAATGAGTTGGTACAGGTGGCTTTGCAATGCGTCGCTACCCCTGCTGGGGAATCGTCGCGTCTTATCAAGAGTTCTTTCTATGCCAGAACTGCTCAAAGAGAACGGGCCGGCTCGAATGAGCCGACCCGTTCTCTTTGGTTGGCTGGAATATGTTCCAGGCGGCAGGATGCCTACCGCTTGGTGTACTGAGGTGCCTTGCGTGCCCGCTTGAGACCGACCTTCTTGCGCTCCTTCTCACGCGCATCACGCGTGAGCAGTCCGGCCTTTTTCAAGGCTGGGCGCAGTTCCGGGTCTGCCTGGGTCAGCGCACGCGCAATGCCGTGGCTAACAGCGCCGGCCTGGCCGGAAGAACCGCCACCCTTCACCCGAACCATCACGTTGAATGATTCCTGGGTGTTGGTCAGCCGCAGCGCCTGGGTGATGCTGGATTGATGGATCAGCCGGCCGCCGAAATATTCGGTTGCTGGCTTGCCGTTGACGGTAATCTCACCACCGCCCGGATAGAGGCGGACACGGGCAACGGAGGTCTTCCTCCGGCCGGTGCCATAGAAGTATCGCGTGCCCTGGCTCATGCGGTTCCCCTTGTACCTTGCGCGAAATCGCGTCCCATGTCGGCTCTAGAATTCCAGTGGTTTCGGCTGCTGCGCGGCGTGCGGATGATCCGGGCCGGCATACACCTTCAGCTTCAACAACTGCTGCTTCGCCAGGGTGCTGCCCGGCAGCATCCCCTTCACGGCGAACTCAATTACCCGCTCCGGGTGCTTGTCAATCATCTGCCGGAACGACGTGGTAGTCAACCCGCCCGGATAATTGGAGTGGCGATAGTAGTTCTTCTGATCTGCCTTGTTGCCGGTCACCTTGACCTTCTCGGCATTGATCACGATGACATGATCGCCAACATCCATGTTCGGCGTGTACATCGGCTTATGCTTGCCGCGGATAATCGTGGCGACCCGGGTGGCGAGGCGTCCCAGCGTCTGGCCGGATGCGTCCACCACAAACCACTCGCGTTCAATCTCCGAGGGCTTGGGCACGTACGTTTTCGTAGACATCGATCTGTTTCTCCGTAACTTCGACCGGACTGGCGAGCAAATGTATCACGCTCCGGGTCCGGTATCGAACTTTTCGTAGCCCACCCGCCACAGAACTAGCCCGTGAGGCGGTGCCCCCGCCGGCAACACGCGCCGATCGCCGGCTGCCAGCACTTCATCTATCCACTCGACCGGCCGCTCGCCCGTTCCTACCAGAACGACCGCTGCGGTAATGTTCCGAACCATCTGCGGGAGAAATCCATCTGCTGAAATCCGCATCTCCCACGGTTGTCCCTGAACCAGACCACCGGTCTCTAGCTCAACCCAGTCGCAATCAAACACTGTTCGTTGCAACTGTTCCCGGGTGAGCGACTTGCTACGCCCCAACCCGGCAAACGATCCGAACGAGTGCCGGCCAACCAGCCGGCTGCACGCCCGGGACGCCAGACCCGGATCGATCTCCCGGCGTCGCCACCAGGTGTATCTCCGGTTCAACACCGGCTCGGTGTCGCTCACGACGATCCGATATCGATACTCCCGCCACCTGGCGCTGTAGCGGGCGTGGAACTCCAGATCGACCGGTTCAACAGCGGAAACCACTATGTCTTCCGGCCCCACCCCGTTCAGGGCGGTGCGTAGTCGATCTTCCGAACCTTGCCAGTCGATCAATCCACTGGCAACCTGGCCGATTGCGTGGACTCCCCGGTCGGTTCTTCCGGCAAATGCCATTCGAACCCGTTCACCAGTGAGCCGGTATACCGCGTCCTCAAGTTCCGATTGCACCGTTCGGCCAGAAACCTGTGCCTGGGAACCAAAGAACTCTGTGCCGTCATAGCCGAGCGTCAGCTTGAAATGCGGCACGTGCGGTTCGATCAATCTAGTCGACGAACTCGATCAGCGCCATCGGTGCCGCATCGCCCTTGCGCTCGCCGATCTTGTAGATGCGAGTGTATCCACCGCTCTGGCCCTCAAACCGTGGTCCGATGACTTCGAACAGTTTGG
>CAZRNC010000010.1:3786-19850 GCA_964601285.1 uncultured Thermomicrobiales bacterium
TGGCCGTGGCAATTTCATTGCCAATCCGGCCCATAACGAGCCGCCGGTGGTGCTCGGTGTCCTCACGGGACATCGTCACCAGCTTCTCGACAACCGGGCGGATGGTCTTTGCCTTCGCCTCGGTCGTAGTGATGCGTTCATTGAGAATCAGCGAAATAGCAAGTCCTTTGAACAGTGCCTTACGCTGACCTGTGTTTCGGCCGAACTTTCGGCCAGCAACGCGATGCCTCATTGCCAGGTCTCCTCCCGGAACTTCAATCGAAATCGTGCGGCGTGGCCGGCGTGGCTATTCGGCATCGCCGTCGACAGCCAGGTTCGGACCCGGCTCGTAACCATGTTCAACCAGTGCATCCGTCAGTTCACGCAGCGACCGCGGGCCGAAGTTCCGGATCGAGAGCAGCTGGTCGCGATCCATCGACATGACCTGACCGACTGTTTCGATCTGCCGGCTTCGGAGCGCGTTCAGCACTCTTGGCGAGAGCCCCAGGTCAACGAGGGCGCGAGTATCAACCTCGGCCGTCACCACGGTCTCTTCGTCCTCGGCAACTGCTTCTTCACGCTTGAAGGCAGCAATCATCTGGGCATGCGCCCCAAGGATGCGAGCGGCTTCCGAGAGTGCGTCATCTGCTTCAATCGTGCCATCAGTCTGGATTTCGAAAATCAACCGGTCGTAGTCGCTCAAGTGCCCGACACGGGTGTGCTCGACAACGTAGTTGACTTTTTCGATCGGCGTAAAGATCGCGTCAATCGGAATTTCGCCGATCGCATAGACTTCCTGCACCTCTGCCGGCTGGTATCCATGCCCGGAAGAGATAACCAGGTCCATCTCCACCGACGCATTCTCATCGTCGATGGTTGCGATCACAAGCTCCGGGTTAACGACCTCCAGATCGGAGGGCCAGTCAATGTCCCCGGCGGTGACCACACCACGTCCCTGGTGGAACAGGTGGGCGCGAGTTTCTTCGATCTGCCCCATGGAGCGGATGCGTACCCGCTTCAGGTTGAGTACCACCTCGGTTACATCCTCGCGGACGCCCTCGATCGTCGAGAACTCGTGCCAGACATCTGCGATCCGCACCCGGACAATTGCTGTGCCGGGAAGCGACCGCAGCAAGATTCGCCGCAGGGCATGGCCAATCGTGTTGCCATATCCCCGCTCGAGCGGCTCAATTCGAAACCGGCCATAGTTGTGACCAGCAAGATCCAATACAACTTGAGGTTCAGCGCTATCCAACAATGTATCTGCCTCCCCACGAGCAGCCGTTGTGGGCAAAAAGCGTACAGATGCCGGCGCAGGGTGTTCCCGGCGCCGGCAAAGCCACCACTTAGCGGCTATAGAATTCGACGACCAACTGCTCGTTCACCGACGGAATGTCAATTTGATCGCGTGTCGGTGGGCTGACAACCCGTCCGCTCATCTCGCCTGTGTTCATCAGCAACCAGTCTGGAACACGTCGAGTGCTCAACACTTCGGCGACAACCTTGAAGTACTCCTTGTCCTTGCTCTGTGGTCGAATCTCGATCACATCGCCAGGGCGAGTCGCATACGAAGGTACGTCGGTCTTGCGTCCGTTGACCATGAAATGGCCGTGGCGAACGATCTGCCGGGCCTGGGCACGCGATTCGGCGTAGCCCATCCGGTAGACGACGTTGTCCAGCCGCATCTCAAGGATGCGCAACAGGTTCTCACCGGTCACACCACCCTGACGGGCAGCGACCTGGAAGTGCTTGCGGAACTGGCGCTCCATGATGCCGTAGTAACGGCGAATCTTCTGCTTTTCGCGAAGCTGGAGGCCGTGCTCTGAGGGCCGGCGAGACCGCTTCTGCCCGTGCATGCCCGGCGGGAAGTTTCGCTGTGGGTTGCGCTTGGTTATTGGGCACTTTGGACCCAGGCAGCGCTCACCCTTCAAATAGAGCTTCATCCCCTCGCGCCGGCACAGCCGGCAAACGGGACCCGTATACCTCGCCATTCACCCTCCCTGAATTCTGGTCTGGCGTGAGACCAGAACCGTATGCGTCGTCGTAAACTGCAATTTTGTTCCCGAACGGCCCAGGTGGGCCAAACTAAACGCGCCGTCGCTTTGGTGGGCGGCAGCCGTTGTGCGGGATCGGCGTCACGTCGCTGATGGCAATCACCTGGAGACCGGAAGCCGAAAGTGAGCGAATTGCCATTTCGCGGCCGGCACCCGGCCCCTTGACGAAGACTTCCACCTGGCGCATGCCGTGCTCCATCGCCTTGCGGGCGGCGCTTTCAGCAGTCACCTGCGCGGCGTACGGGGTACTCTTTCGAGAGCCCTTGAAGCCGGATCCGCCAGCGCTCGCCCAGGCAACAACGTTGCCCTGGGGATCGGTCAGCGTCACCATGGTGTTATTGAATGTTGACTTGATGAACGCCTTCCCTCGGGGGATGTTCTTTCGATCTCGCCTGCGTACCCGAGTTCGCCCGCGGCCTGCGCCCCGTCGTCGATCCGCCATTCGTTCAGGAACCTCTCTTTAGATCGTTCACAGTAACCTGGTTTGAAAACCATGTGCCCAACTGCGAGCTTGCGCCCGCTGCCGGTGCTGAAAGCTATCGAGTCTTCTTCCGGACGCCAAGAGCTCGCTTCGGACCGCGACGGGTTCGGGCGTTGGTCTTGGTGCGCTGTCCCCGAACGGGCATTCCCCGCCGGTGGCGCAGGCCACGGTAGCAGCCGATGTCCATCAGGCGCTTGATATTCATACCGATTTCGCGGCGGAGGTCTCCCTCAACCGTCATTTCGCGCTCGATGATTTCGCGAAGCTGGACTACTTCATCATCGGTAAGATCGCGAACACGGGTATCCGGATTGATACCAGTCTGTTCCAGCACACCCTGGCTGGTTTTCAGTCCGATACCGTAGATGTAGGTCAATCCGATTTCGACCCGCTTATCGCGTGGAACGTCCACACCTGCAATACGTGCCAAGATCCCTCACCCCTCTAGCAGCCTGAAATTAGCCCTGCTTCTGCTTGTGCTTCGGATTCGAGCAGATAACCCGCACGACGCCGCGACGCTTGATGATCTTGCAGCGCTCACAGCGCTTTTTCACTGATGCCGATACCTTCACGGTTTGTCCTTCTTCCGGCCGGCTGTCCGGCGCTCCCTGTCAATGCCGCGGCAGGGTTGATCACACCTGGCTGTTATGTACGCAACCGGTAGGTAATCCGACCACGGGTCAAGTCATAGGGTGACAGCTCAACACGCACACGGTCTCCAGGCAGGATGCGAATAAAATTCATCCTTAGGCGACCCGAGATGTGCGCCAGTACCTCATGACCATTGTCCAACTCAACTCGGAACATTGCATTGGGCAGCGGTTCGGTAACTTTGCCCTCGACTTCAATGACGTCTTTCTTCGCCAAGCGACCCCCGTTGCGAAACACGAACTACCGTCACGCCTTCGGCGTGCAACAACCGCCAACTATACCACAGACCTACGCATCAATGGTCAACAATCGATATCCATCTTCAGTAACCACCAGCGTATGCTCATAATGGGCTGTTCGACTGCCGTCAGTCATCACGACCGTCCAGCCATCATCCAGCACCGCAGACTCTTCACCACCAAGCGTTACCATCGGCTCAATGGCCAGTGTCATCCCTGCCCGCAAGAGCGGCCCGGTGCCCGGTGTGCCGTGGTTCGCGATGTGCGGCTCTTCCCAGAGCTTTCGGCCAATGCCGTGGCCACCGTATTCACGGATAAGCCCATATCCACGGGAAGTCACATACTCACCGATTGCAGCTGAAACATCGCCCAGGCGAACGCCCTGGCGAATCTGCTCGACGCCGGCGAAGAAGCTCTGCTTCGTGTCCTCGATCAGGCGCGCATCTTCGTCTGCTACCTCACCGACCGCATAGGTAATAGCCGAGTCTGCGTGATACCCGTCCATATAGACACCGATGTCGATCGAGATGATGTCGCCTTCGTTCAACGGAAGGCCGTTCGGAATCCCATGCACCAGTTGATCGTTAACAGAGGCGCAAATGCTGGCCGGGAAACCATGATGCCCAAGGAACGACGGATGACTACCGGCGCTGGTGATAATCCGGTGGGCAGCCTGGTCAAGCTCGATCGTGGTCACGCCTGGCAGAACAAGACGTTCCATCTCCTGATGAACCTGGGCAACAATCCTGCCAGACGCTGCGATCTTCTCAATCTGGCGGGCGGATTTCACAGAGATTGGCATTAGTCGCCCCAGCCAAGTGACGCGATGATCTCTTCGGTAACCTGTTCGATCGTCAGGTTGCCGTCGATCTCGTGTACCAATCCGGTTGGCCGCCAGGCGTCCAGCAGCGGTTCGGTCTGCTCGTAGTAAATCGTTAGCCGGCGCTCAACCGCATCCGGGGTGTCATCATCGCGCTGGTAGAGTTCTCCGCCGCATGCATCGCAAACACCGTCTGCCTCTGGTGGACTGAAGAGCTTGTGATAGCTCTTGCCGCAATTCCGGCAGATGAGCCGGCCAGTTAGCCGCTCCATCAGCACTTCGCGAGGTACGCCAATGTGAAGGATCGCTGCCAATGCTTCACCACGTTCTTCAATCCGGGATGCCAGCACGGCTGACTGTGCGGCGTTGCGCGGGTAGCCGTCGAAGAGCGCACCATTCAGGTCCGGAGCATCGGCAATGATGTCGTCGAGGGCGGCAAACAGCACCTCAGCAGTCAACTCATCTGGAACCAGGTCGCCGGCATTGACGTAGGTCCGAACCTGGTTTGCCAGATCCGATTCCTTCGCCATCAACGCACGAAACAGATCGCCCGTTGCCAGATGGACCAGCCCGAGGATCGGTGCAATGCGTTCTGCCTGAGTTCCCTTCCCGGCACCTTGCGGGCCGAGGATTACGACATGTTTCACGTCGACACTTTCGTCTTGGTAGGTCAGATTCTGATGGCAACGGCGCCGCCGGAAGAATCCGGAGACGCCGCTTCCGTTAGATTCGTTAGTTGATGAAGCCTTCGTAGTTCCGCATCATCAGCTGGGCTTCCAACTGTCGCATGGTATCGACCGCGACACCGACGACAATCAGCAACGATGTACTTCCGAGCAACAGTGTTTGCACACCGGTGATCTGGGCGGTGATGTAGGGAAGGATGGCGATCGTGCCCAGCGAAAGCGCACCAACCAGGGTAATCCGGGTAAGCACACCTGTCAGATAGCGGTGGGTATTCGGACCCGGCCGGATGCCAGGAATGAACGCCCCTTGTCGCTGCAGGTTATCGGCGATGTTCTGCTGCTGGAAGACGACCATCGTATAGAAGTACGTGAAGGCCACCACCATCAGGAAGTAGATCACCTGATACTGCAGCGTGTTTGCATCAAAGAACCTGGCCATATCTCCGGCGAGGTCTCGCAGCCACGGACGCTCCGAACCGGTCAGGAAGTTGGCAACCAGGCCCGGGAACACCATGATCGAAACCGCGAAGATGAGCGGGATCATACCGGCAGAGTTGACCTTCAACGGTATATGGGTCGAGCTGCCGCCATACATCCGGCCCCGGCGTACACGCTTCGCGTGGTGTACCGGAATCCGGCGCTGTCCCTCGTTGAGCATCACGATGCCGACGATGGTGAGCAATCCAAGCGTTACGAACGCCGCGGTGCCGATGATGTTGTCGGTTGTGCTGCTCCCAAAGAGCAGGTTACCAACCGTCGCCGGCAAGCTGGCGACAATACCACCGAAGATGATGATCGAGATACCGTTACCGATACCATTCTCGGTAATGAGTTCACCGAGCCAGACCAGGAGCATCGTTCCGGCAACCAGCGTGGCCAGAATGGCAATCGAGCGCAGCGCGGTATCGCCATCGAAAATCCCGAAGTCCATCAACACGCCCTGCTGGCGCATCAGGATGCACTGGCCATAGCCTTGCAGCAATGCCAGCGGAACCGTGAGATAGTGCTGGTATTTGGTGATCTGCTGCCGGCCTTGCTGACCTTCCTTGGAAAGCTCATCGAGCTTCGGAATGATCGGCGTCATCAGCTGCATGATGATCGAAGCGGTAATGTATGGATAGACGCCCATCGCCGCAATCGAGAAGTTGGAGAGTGTCGAGCCGGAGAACAGATTCAGCATACCCAGGAGCTGGTTTTGCTCCAGGAGCAGCCGCAACGCCTCACGATCGACACCGGGAATCGGGATCGTCGCAATGAACCGGAAGATCACCAGGATCATCAGCGTGAACAGTATTTTCCGCCGCAGATCGGCAATCTTGAAGGCGTTAATCGCGGCTTCAAGCATTACTCAATAACCTCCGCCGTGCCGCCGGCAGCCTCAATCTTCTCCCGCGCGCTGGTGGAGAATTTGTGAGCCTGAATGTGGACGGCTGTGGTGATCTCGCCATTTGCCAATACTTTAACCAGCGCCGACGAGCTGCGAATGATACCGAGATCGTAAAGCGATTCCGGGGTCACCGTGCCGCTGACTTCCAGCTCGGCAAGTCGATCAACATTGACGATTTCATACTCAATCCGAAACGGGTTGGTGAAACCGCGCTTGTAGGGCATGCGCCGGTAAATCGGGTTCTGCCCACCTTCGAAGCCGGGTCGAACCTTGCCGCCCGATCGTGATTTCTGCCCCTTGGTGCCCTTACCGGCAGTCATGACATGGCCGGAGCCGTGTCCACGGCCCACGCGCTTTCGCTGCCTGTGGGCGCCTTCCATGGAGCGTAAGTCGTCCAGTTTCATCTGCCAGGTGCTCCTGTCAATTTCGCCGTCAACGAGAGTGGACGACTACTGGTTGTTCTATTGATGAATCGTCGAGCCGAGGAGTTCTTCCTCGCCCTCGATCTTCACCAGATGTCGAATCTTGTAGACCATGCCACGCACGTCAGGCGTGTTCGCCAGTTCGCGCGTCTGGTGCAGCCGGGTGAATCCCAGTGACCGGATGGTGTTGTGCTGATCCTGCGGAAAGCCCAGCACGCTTCGGACGTACGTCACCTTCATCTTGTCTGCGCTCATACTCCAGCCTCTTCCCGTGCCTTGCGCGGCGAAACGGCTGCGAGCGACTTACCACGGCGGCGAGCAACTTCCTCGGCTGATTCCAGTTCGCTTAGCGCCTTCATGGTTGCCCGGACGACATTCACCGGGTTGTTGGAGCCAAGTGACTTGCCAAGAACGTCACGGATGCCGGCAAGCTCGACCACGGCACGCACACCACCGCCGGCGATAACACCGGTACCGGGGGCTGCTGGCCGCAGCAGCACACGTGCCGCGCCATACTTCACTTCGATTTCGTGTGGGATGGTCGTGCCATCCAGTGGAACCTTGATCATGTTGCGCCGGGCGCGTTCGACACCCTTGCGGATGGCTTCCGGCACTTCGCCGGCTTTACCAAGCCCGACACCAACGCTGCCGTTCTGGTCGCCCACAACCACCACGCTGCCAAAGGCAAACCGGCGGCCACCGCGGACCACTTTCGACACACGGTTGATGCGAACTACGCGTTCTTCGATCTCGTTGCCTTCGTCCTGACGTCCGCGAGATCGCCTGTTTCGATCGGCCATTAGCTACTCACCCATGCTTCTCTCAAAATCGGCCAGTTTAGAACTTCAGGCCCGACTCACGGGCGCCATCGGCGACCGCCTTCACCCGACCGTGATATTTGAATCCACCGCGGTCGAACACGACTGCCTCAATACCGGCAGCTTTGGCTCGCTCGCCTACAACTTCGCCCACAATGCGGGCTTTGTCCGACTTTGTCTTGCTTTCGCCAAGCCGGGCGATCACATCTGCATCCCGCGAGGATGCAGTTGCGAGGGTGTGGCCCACCGTGTCATCAATCACCTGGGCGTAAATATGCGCCGAGCTGCGAAACACATTCAGGCGTGGGCGTTCGGCCGTTCCCTTTACCTTTGCACGGACCCGAAGATGCCGGCGCTGGCGTGGGTTGAGCTGCGACTTGTAGTGATACCTCATTTGCGTCTTTCTCCTTGCGCCTGGGGCAGCGGATTATATCCCGTCTGCCGGCGCTACACCCAATTGTCGGACTTACCCGACCTTGCCAGCCTTGCCAGCTTTGCGGCGAATCACTTCGCCCTGATAGCGGATGCCTTTGCCCTTGTAGGGTTCGGGCGGGCGCGTCCGGCGAATCCGGGCGGCTACTTCGCCAACCAGTTGCTTGTCGATGCCCGACACCGACAACCGGGTCGGAGTTTCCACAGCGAACGAAATGCCGGCTGGCGGCTCCATGCGAACCGGGTGCGAATAGCCGACGTTCAACACCAGTGTCGATCCGTCCATCGCAGCGCGATAGCCAACACCGGTGATCTCCAACGTCCGGGTGAAGCCGTCGGTGACACCAGTCACCATGTTGGAGATGAGGGTGCGAGTCAGGCCATGGAGCTGGCGGTTAAGCCGCTCGTCGTTCGGCCGGCGCACCAACAGGTTGCCATCCTCCTGCGCGATGGTCAGCGTTGTGCTGACATCTTGCTGGAGTTCTCCTTTGGGACCTTTGACGGTAACCAGGCCCGGTTTCAGGTCAATGTCGACACCGCCTGGCACCGGGATCGGTCGCAATCCGATTCGAGACATAGTGAAGCTCCTCTTCCCGGGTTTAGTAGACCGTGCAGAGCACTTCGCCGCCGATACCGAGGCGACGAGCCTCCTGGCCCGAAATGACGCCTTGCGAGGTGCTGACAATTGCCACACCCAGGCCGTTGCGAACTCGTGGAATCTCATCCTTGGCTGCGTATACCCGCAGGCCCGGCTTTGAGATTCGCTTGATTGCGCGAATCGCAGGTTGGCGGTCGGAACCGTACTTCAGATAGACGGTCAGCTTGTTAAACGGCTTGTCTTCACGAACATCCCAGCCGGCAATGTAGCCTTCCTGTTCCAGGATTTTCGCGATGGAAACCAGCATCTTAGACGACGGCATAATCGTTTCGGTTCGGCGAGCCGTTCCGGCATTCCGAATGCGCGTCAACATATCTGCGATTGGATCTGTCACCACTGACATCAATTACTTCCCACTTCTCACGCCGCGGCAGTGCGTGCTAGAGCGCCGATCCGGCCTTCTACCAGCTAGACTTGGTCACACCAGGCAACTTGCCGTCGGAGGCCATCTCACGGAAGCAGATCCGGCACAATCCGAACTTGCGAATGTAGGCTCGCGGACGCCCGCAGAGTTTGCACCGGTTGTAGTTTCGGGTGCTGAACTTTGCTGGCCTGCTTGCCTTGACAACCATTGACTTCTTCGCCATCTCGCCTCTTTCTAAGGTGTGCGCCCGATGTCCGGCACCTATGACTCCTGGAACGGCATTCCGAGCAACTTGAGGAGCCGCCGGCCCTCTTCATCCGATTTGGCAGTGGTGACAATCGAGATTTCCATCCCGCGTGTCTTGTCCACTTTGTCGTATTCAATCTCCGGGAAAATCAGCTGCTCGCGAAGTCCCAGGGTGTAGTTGCCACGTCCATCAAACGATCGCGGCGAAACACCACGGAAGTCACGGATACGGGTCAACGACGCGTTGGTGAGGCGATCGAAGAACTCGTACATGCGGTCTCCGCGCAATGTGACGGTCGTGCCGATCGGCATACCTTCACGAAGGCGGAAGGCAGCGATCGAGCGCTTGGCACGGGTGATGACCGGCTTCTGGCCTGTAATGGCGGCCAAATCTCCGACGGCGGCATCCAGCGCACGATTGTTGGTGATTGCCTCGCCAACACCAATATTCAGAACAATCTTTTCCAGCTTGGGCACCTGAAGGAGGTTCTTGTAGCCGAACTCCTCCAGAAGCGCCGGCCTGATTTCTTCCTTATAGGTCTCACGTAACCGTGCTGCCACTGTACTCCCCTACCTCGCCACGCTACCGGATCTAGTCGACCGGCCCGGCAATGCTTGCATCACACTTCTTGCAGAAGCGGGTCTTCTTGCCATCATCGCTAACTCGAAAGCCGACCCGTGTTGGCTCATCACAGCTTGGGCAAACCAGCTGCACCTTGCTCTTGTGCAGTGGCGCCTCAACCTCGATGATGCCAACCTGGCGGGCAACGCCCTGGCGTCGTTGATGCTTGCGAACGATGTTCAGTCCTTCAACGACCACCTTGTGCTCGCGAGGCATATTCTGACGAACCTTGCCCCGGGCCCCTTTGTTCTTGCCGTGGATGACGACGATTTCGTCACCCCTCAGAATCTTCATCGCCATGCTGCGACCTCTCGAATACCTACCCGGGGGTTCCCGATCAGGAACAAACCGTCAAGTATACCGTCCTACAACGTCTCCGGCGCAAGTGAAACAATGCGCATGAACTGACGTTCACGAAGCTCTCGACCCACCGGACCAAAAATGCGGGTTCCGCGCGGGTTGCCTTGCGGGTTGATCAACACTGCTGCGTTGTCATCAAACTTGATGTGCGAGCCATCCGGCCGGCCATATTCCTGTGCAGTGCGAACAACAACGGCACGAACCACTTCGCCTTTGCGGACCGCAGCACCTGGCTGGGCCGACTTCACCGAGGCAATGATCACATCACCCACGCTGGCATAGCGACGGCCTGAGCCACCGAGCACACGGATACACATGATCTCGCGCGCTCCTGAATTGTCCGCAACCCGCAACCGCGACTGTTGCTGAATCATCTTGCTCTAACTCTCTACCTACGCGCGGGCGGGGCGTTCGATGATCTCGGTGACCACCCAACGCTTCGTTTTGCTCATCGGCCGTGACTCTTCGATTTCGACCGTGTCGCCAATTTCGCACTTGTTCTCCGCATCATGTGCGGCGAACTTGTTGGTTCGGGTCATCGTCTTCCGGTACAGCGGATGCTGCTTCCGATAGTCGACGGCAACGATGACGGTCTTATCCATCTTGTTGCTAACGACCTTGCCAACCTTTCGAATTCTCGCGGTCCTGGTCACTTCCTGGACCGTCGTGGAATCAACCATCACCTATCTCCCCGTCTGCTCTCACGAGCGGTTATCAGGATGCTGCGCCAAGCCGGCTGGCGATCTCTTGTTCGATTTCCCGCTCGGTCTGGATCGTCTTGACCCGGGCGATTGTCCGCCGGATCTGCCAGATTCGAGTGGTGTTCTGCATCTGGCCGACTGTTTCCTTGAAGCGCAGGTCTCGCCACTCATCAAGCAACTGATCGATCATTGTTTCGAGCTGCTCATCCGGAAGCGTCCGGATTTCGGCAATCTTCATCATGCTAGTCACCCGCCTCCAGAGCTGCTTCCTCAGCAACGGCTGTTCCGACGGATTCCCGCTGGATGATCCGGCACTTGATCGGAAGCTTGTGAGCGGCACGGGTCAATGCTTCGACCGCAAGGTCGTCGCGAACGCCACCCAACTCGAACATGATCTTGCCGGGGCGAACAACAGCAACGTGGTATTCCGGGTTGCCCTTGCCTTTGCCCATCCGGGTTTCGGCCGGTTTCTTGGTGACTGGTTTGTCCGGGAAAATCCGGATCCACACCTTGCCACCACGACGAACGTAGTTGGTAATCGAGCGACGGGCGGCCTCAATCTGCCGGCTGTCGATCCAGGCTGGTTCGAGTGCCTGGATTCCCCAATCACCAAAGGCAACCGTGTTGCCACCTCTGGACATTCCTCGCATTCGGCCACGGAAGACCTTGCGGTGCTTCTGGCGCCTCGGCATTAACATCTTTGAACTCCCTCTTCCGGGCCGGAACGCTTCCTAGGAAACGTCTGCCATCGCCGCTTCGGCCTGCGCCGCTGCGTCGTAACGCTCCGGCATCTTGTCGCCCCGGTAAATCCAGACTTTCACGCCGATCATTCCGTAGGTGGTCGGGGCGTGAACAACTGCGTAATCAATATCAGCGCGGATGGTGTGCAACGGAACCCGGCCATCCTTTTCGGTGATGTTTCGCGACATTTCCGCACCACCGAGCCGGCCACCGAGGCGAATCTTGACGCCCTGGGCGCCACGTCGCATCGACTGGCTGACTGCGTGCTTCATGGCGCGCCGGTAGGAAACGCGGCGGCTCAGCTGCTCGGCAATTGACTCTGCAACAAGCTGGGCATCCAGTTCCGGCACCTTGATCTCTTCGATCTTCAGATGCACTTTCTTGCCAAGCTCCGCTTCCAGCAGATGCCGGAGGCGTTCGACGTTCGAGCCCTGCTTGCCGATGACAATGCCTGGCTTCGATGTATGAACAGTCACCTCAATGCGGTTGGCCGATCGCTCGATGCCAACCCGGGAGATGCCGGCGCGGGTCAACTGATCGTTGATGATCTTCCGGATGAAGATATCCTCGTGCAGTTGTTCGGTGTAGTTGCGCTCGGCATACCAGTTGGATTCCCACTGGTGAACTCCGCCGAGCCTGAATCCGATCGGATTTACTTTACGGCCCATATGCCTAGCTCTCCTTCTCCTCAAGCACGACAGTCAGGTGGCTCGTGCGCTTCAGGCGCTGATTTACCCGACCTCGAGCTCGCGCTTTCCAGCGCTTGAAGGTTGGGCCTTCGTCTGCGTAGATGGACTTGATGAACAGCCGGTCCGGATCGAGATCGTATACCGATTCGGCATCTGCCTGGGCGGCTTTGATCGTCCGGATGACTTCATCGGCGCTCTTGTTCGGAGTGAATTTCAACAGCGCAAGCGCTTCATCGACATCGCGTCCACGGACCATATCGACAACCAGACGCATTTTGCGCGCCGAGACCCTCACGCCGGTATTTCTTGAGGTGACCTCCACAGAACTTCCTTGCCTCTCGTGTTCTGACTACCGGCGGCGAGACGCGCGGTCCGCGTCCTTGCCATGTCCGCGATAGGTTCGGGTTGGGGCGAATTCACCCAATTTGTGCCCGACCATGTTCTCGGTAACGAAAACCGGAATGTGTCGCCGGCCATCGTGAACGGCGATTGTCTGGCCAACCATCAACGGAAAGATCGTTGATGCACGCGACCAGGTGCGGATAACCCGGCGGTCGCCGGAGTCAACCGTGTCCTGAACCTTCTGAAACAGCTTCGGGTCGATAAATGGACCCTTTTTCGATGACCTACCCATTGTTCCTCCACCAGGCTCTCATGTCGTGAACGTTCGTCAGAACGGCCTGCGTCTTATCGACGCCCGCCGCCACGCCGGCGGACAATGTACTTGTCGGTCCGCTTGTTCTTTCGGGTTCGATAGCCAAGCGCCGGCTTGCCCCACGGGGTCTTCGGCTGGCCACCAATCGGGGCTTTGCCTTCACCACCACCGTGCGGGTGATCAACCGGGTTCATCACCGAGCCGCGAACGGTCGGGCGCTTGCCCAGATGCCGGTTACGGCCAGCTTTACCGATCTGCATGTTGCTGTGATCGACGTTGCCGACCTGGCCCAGCGTCGCCATGCACTCCAGCCGGAATGTCCGCACTTCGCCAGAAGGCATACGAACCTGGGCGTAATCATCGACCTTCGCCATCAGCTGGGCTGACGTGCCGGCAGAGCGAACAAACTGTCCACCGCGACCGGCATAAAGCTCGATGTTGTGAATCTGCGTACCGAGCGGAATATCCCGCAGCGGAAGCGCATTGCCGACGCGAATCGGAGCATCCGAACCGGATTGCACCATGTCGCCGACTTTCAGGCCGAGCGGCGCAAGAATGTAGCGCTTTTCACCGTCGACGTAGTGCAACAGCGCAATACGTGCTGATCGGTTCGGGTCGTATTCGATCGTCGCAACCTTGGCCGGAATTCCGAGCTTGTTGCGCTTGAAATCAATCTTCCGGTAGAAGCGCTTGGAGCCACCCCCACGGTGCCGGACCGAAATCCGACCCTGGTTGTTGCGACCTGAATGCTTCTTGAGGACCTCGGTCAGGCTCTTTTCGGGCTTGTTCCGGGTGATGTCGTCATTCGTCACCACGGTCATTCCGCGACGTCCTGGCGAGGTTGGTTTGTACCTTCGAATTGGCATCGGTCTCTTCTCCTCGTCAGGTGTTCTAGATATCGCCGAAGATGTTGATGTCGTAGCCCGGTTCGAGCGTAACAACAGCCTTCTTCATATCGTTCGTCGAGCCCCACAGGGTTCGGGCGCGGGAACGCATGACCCGGCGCTTCTTACCCTTGATGATCATGGTGTTGACCGCCTTGACCTTCACATTGAAGATCTCCTCGACCGCTTCCTTGATCTGGATCTTGTTCGCGTTGATCGCGACTTCAAATGTGTACTGACCGAGCGGCGTCAATGTCGTGTTCTTCTCGGTGATCAACGGCCGCCGGAGCACATCAGACCTGTGCAGGTTCGTCATGCGACTTTGCCTCCTCATTCAGTGCCCAGAGTCCGTGGATCGTTTCGACCGCTTCAGTCGTCAGTACCAATCGCTCAAACTTGAGCAAATCGTGGACGTTTGCGTAGCCGGCGCGGAGTACCTTGATGTTCTCCAGGTTGTTTCCTGCGCGGTACACAGCATCGGCTTCCTGCTCGGGGCCGATGACAATCAGTGTCGAGCGCTGCGATCCTGGCAGTGCTGTCAGTAGATCGCGCATTGCCTTGGTCTTCGGCTCAATGCCGTAGAGCCCCTTAACCACAACGACCTCGTCAGCCTGCGCCTTTGCCGAGAACGCAGACCGGATCGCCAGGCGGCGCATCTTCTTCGGCATGTCCTGGTTGTACGACCGCGGATGCGGTCCCCACACCACTCCACCACCACGCCATTGTGGCGAACGGATCGAGCCCTGCCGCGCGCGGCCGGTGCCCTTCTGTCGCCATGGCTTGCGGCCACCACCGCGAACCTCACCACGCGTCAGTGTGTTGCTCGTGCCCAGCCGGGCATTTGCCTGCTGGCGGTGATGTGCCTGGTGCATGACGGCGACGTTTGGCTCGATACCAAACACGCTGTCATCCAGTTCGACGCTGCCGGATGCCTTGCCCGACAGTGAATACGCTTTTACCTTCATCGTTCGTCTCTCCCTATCTGGTCAGCCAGACGCTTTACGATCTCGCCTGCCCGGCCTTGACGGCACTCTGAACGATGACGAGAGACTGCTTCGCGCCGGGAACCGATCCCCGGACCAGGATGAGGTTCTTTTCCGGATCAACCCGTTCGATTACCAGGTTCTGCACCGTGGTTCGGTCGTTGCCCATGCGGCCCGCCATGCGCATGCCCTTGAAGACACGCCCTGGCGTTGCGCTGGAACCGATCGATCCAGGAGCGCGGTGGCGGTCGGACTGACCGTGAGTCTTCGGTCCACCGGCGAATCCGTGGCGCTTGACCACACCGGCGAAGCCTTTACCCTTCGAGGTGCCTGTGACATCCACAAAGTCGCCAGCGTTGAAGATCGAACAATCGACCACGTCGCCCACCGAGTGGGTGGAGACATCGGCTGTTTCCACTTCGCGCAGGTGCTTCATGCTGCTACCGGCGGCCTTCTGGTGGCCCCGCTGCGGACTGTTCAGCCGCTTCGACTCCTGGAAGCCGAGCTGCACCGCTTCATAACCATCGCGCTCTTCGGTCCTGAGTTGTGTAACAACACAAGGCCCGACCTTGAGCACGGTCACCGGCACTGCTCTGCCGGTGTCATCGAAGATCTGGGTCATCCCCAGCTTCGTGCCTATCAAGGCTTGAATCATTGGCTCTGCCCTGGTTCCTTTCCCTTTGGGAGCCGCTGCAGATTTCTCGCTGAAACCCGTTGCAGCCCACAGAGCGTGATCTCGACTCATCCAACGGCGACACCATGTCGCCCGGTTTAGAGCTTGATTTCGATATCTACACCGGCCGGCAGATTCAGGCGCATCAGCGCACGAATCGTTGCGTGGCTCGGTTCCAGCACGTCGATCAGACGCTTGTGTGTCCGGATCTCAAAGTGTTCCTGAGAGTCCTTGTGCACAAATGGCGAGCGGATCACCGTGAACTTCTCGATGCGCGTCGGCAACGGCACTGGTCCGGAGACCTTGGCGCCGGTGCTTTCAGCGGTATCCACAATCTTGCTGGCCGACTGGTCCAGGATTTTGTGGTCATACGCTTTCAGCCGGATCCGGATCTTCTGCGTTGGGCGTCGTGTCGACATGCTCGCTCCTACTTGACGATTTTGGTAACGACACCGGCGCCGACAGTCCGGCCACCTTCTCGGATCGCAAACCGCAATCCTTCTTCAATCGCCACCGGCA
>CAZRNC010000011.1:0-19207 GCA_964601285.1 uncultured Thermomicrobiales bacterium
CTCGACAAGATTGAGCCATGGCTGAGCGAACAGGTTGACACCGAGACGATGGGGCTTGAGTCTTCCGGTTTGGGGATTCTGGAGACCCAGACGGTTGCAGCCGGCGCGGTGTCGCTGCTCGGCATTACCGCTCCGTTGACTGAAGAACTGACCAAGTTTCTCGGCGTGTACCTGTTGTTTCGCAAACGTGTTGCCACACGATACGGGCTGTTTATTGCCGGCATAGCGTCTGGACTCGGATTTGCGGTGGTTGAGACGTTGGGCTACGCGCTGATGTCCGGTGAGGCGTGGCCACAGATCCTGCTGGTGCGTGCGCCGGTGGCATTGATCCACATGGTCTGCACTGCCATTGTTGCTGTTGGCTGGTACCAACAGCGCAAGCGTGGCGGAATGGCTCTTGTTGGCTTCTTTACGGTAGCCGTACTCGTTCATGCGGCCTGGAACACATTGTTTGTGTCGTTGATGCTGGTGGCTCTAGGCGCTGATTCGGCAGATTCGGTTGATCCAGCAGCCGGGCTGATGATGGTAGCCCTTGTCGGGGCGATGGGTGTGGTGCTCATTGGCTCACTCCTTTGGCTTATTGGCAACGCCCGGCGGTTCGGCCGGCGTGCTGCGATTGAATTCGGACAGGGTGGACCTCCGGTTCAACCCGCCGCTGCTACCTATCAGATCTGATCCTTCGGGAGGTTTCGTTCATGGCCAGGTTCAGGATTCGCGAAGGTTGGTCGACGATCATTTTGACGTCGATCCTTGTCTGGATAGGTGTCTGGTCGATCCAGCAGGCGGAGTGGGCGGACCGATTAGGTGTACTCAATTGGGTGATGCTTGCCGGGCTGGTGGCAGGGTTCACCGTGTCGAAGTGGCGACGGGTCCCTTCGGCAGTGCTGCACCTGGCCGGCATGGTGTTTGGCGTGCTGGTCGTGGTCCTTGGGGCAATCAGCTTCCTGCCTGACGCGCTCGGAACAAGGCGGGAACGCCTCTCCTGGCTCTGGGACCGGGGTGGAGGGTGGCTCAACAACCTCATCAGCGGCGATGCTGCCGACGATCTCTATATGTTTGTCATCTTCATCATGGCGCTAACGTTCCTGCTGGGCTACGCGACGATCTGGTTTGTGGTGCGCGCCCGCTGGATCTGGGCCGCGTTGATCTTCCCTGGCTTGTTGCTCATTATCAATGTCGGCTACAGCAACCGGGTACAGGCCGGGCTGGTCGTCATCTACCTGTTTGTTGCGATCGTGCTGTTGGCACGTTTCTACTTGCTGCAACGTGAGACAAGCTGGCGACGGGGCCGGGTCGAGTATCCCGATTCTCTTCCATGGCGTGGGATGTGGGCCGGCAGCTATTTGGCCGTCGCCGTCCTGGTCTTTGGTTGGGCATTGCCGGTAAGCGCCCAGAGCAACTCGATCAACAATTTCTGGCAGGATGTTGATGGTCCCTGGCGAGCGGTTGAGGGACAGTTCAACAAGTGGTTCACCGGGCTGAGCGGATCAGGTGGTGGTGGAGCCGGTGGATTTGCTGCCTTTTCCGACAGTTTCGAGATGGGCGGACCGCTCCAGTTAAGCGATGCCGAGGTGATCAGGCTGACCGGGTCTGGCGCCGCACCTTACCTGGCGGCGCACCGCTACAGTGAATACACCGGACGCGGCTGGACGTCGGATGTAGACCAGACTCATCCGGAGTATGATCAGTCAGAGTCATTTGTCGCACCGCAAATCGAGTTGCGACCCGGCGAATCAGTGCCGTTGCCGAACTCGTATACCAAGGAGCGAGACCGCGACACCTACTCGCTGGAAATCCTGAGAACTCGTGGCAACCTCGTGTTCTCTCCTGAGGCGTTCTCCAGCTCGGACTTTGGCGCGAACCTGTTACTTCCATGGACCGAAATCACCGAGACGGTAGACATTGAACGGGTTGCGTTTGAGGATTTGCCGGCAGAATTGGCGATCCTCACCGGGATGTTGAAGGAGATGGACCTCACACCTCCGGCTCCTCCTGAACCGACCCCGGACCCAAATGCGACCGAACCGCCTGAGGGTGAAGAAGTAGAGCCAACACCAACCCCGGAACCTGTTCTGCAGATGCTACCGGTGCCACCGGAAGTACGGGCAGAGGAACAAGCGCTGGCCGAGCGTGGAATCGCTGTCTCCTGGTCTATGGACCCCGAAACATACCGGGTGTTGACCATGACCTATACCGGCACATTCCCGATGTTTGGAGATGTTGAGGCTGTCTTTGCACGGGAGGGGCTTGAGTCTGGCGATGTCTATGAGATCGCTGCGCTGAACTCTGACGCCACCCACCATCAGCTTCGCCAGGCGATGCGGACCGTTCCGCAATCAGTCACTGACCGGTATCTGCAGTTGCCAGACACGATGACCGAGCGGACTCGACAGCTCGCGATGGGGATTACCGCCGGCCTGTCCAACCAGTACGACCAGGCGAAAGCAATCGAGCAGTTCCTCCGGGAACATATCGAATACACCGAGTCGATCCCGTTTGCACCGCCGGAGTATGACATCGTCGACTTTGTGCTGTTCGAAGACCAACGTGGATATTGCGAGTATTACGCGTCTGCATTCGTCGTGATGGCGAGATCGCTAGGTATTCCGACGCGCATGGTGGCCGGGTTCTATCCGACCGATGAACGCGAAGGGCGAGAGCATACCTACCGAGAGTTGAATGCACACGCCTGGCCGGAAGTGTATTTCGAAGGATATGGCTGGATCGGTTTCGAACCGACATCGGGCCGGGCAGAGATCTCGCGCGATCCCGCTGAACGGACGTCTACATCTACAACGGATCCAACCATTAGCGATGGCGGATTTGGCGGCGAAGGCCGGCTCGACATGTTCGACGAGTGGGCCATGCTCATGGAAGACAACATGCTGCCGACCGGAGCCGGCGCAACGACTGGTCCCATCGAAGAAGTGTCGACGGCACAGATCGTGACCCGGATCGGTATTGGTGCGTTGATGCTCGGGATCATCGCGTTGCTGTTCTTCTGGTTGCGTGGCATGCGAGGGTTGACCGCAACAGGACAGTTTTATGCCAAATTGCACCGCGGCGCAGGTTGGGGCGGTGTGCAACGGAAGCCATGGATGACACCGCATGAATATGCCCGTTCGGTAGGCGAGGTCGTCCCGGGAAGCCGGTCACCGGCGAACTACCTGACCGACCTCTATGTTCAGGAAACCTACGGCAACAAGCCTCCCGCCCAGACCGACCTCTTGCGGGCGCGTCAGGCGTGGCTCAAGCTGCGGGGCTTGCTCCTGAAGCACTTTGTGTTACGGCTTCGCCCGTGGGGCAAGCATGAATCGATTGCCACCGATGAGGGTGAAGATTGGTAAGCGGCACCGTGGCACACATCGTCGCGATCGGCATGTCCAATACTGACCTGGTGTGCAGCACACCGAAGCTGCCACGGGCCGGAGAAACGGTTGCAGGCACGAGCTTTGACACTTATGCCGGAGGAAAGGGCGCGAACCAGGCGGTCGCTGCGGCACGGTCGGGAGCAGCCGTCGCTTTCATCGGTGCTGTTGGTGATGATGCCTATGGCACCGATCGGCTTGTGGACTTGCAACGAGAAGGCATTGACACCAATGGCGTCCAGCAACTCGCCGGCGTCAACTCCGGCATTGCATTGATTGTCGTCAGCGATGCCGGCGAAAACCAGATCGTCACCGTCGCCGGCGCAAACGCCAAGGTTGACCCGGCGTCAGCAACTTCGGCGCTGGGAAGCAAGGCGTTTGACCTCGTGATGTTGACCTGGGAGCTTGAGCCGTCGACGAGCATGAGTCTGCTTGGTTCGATTTCGGATGAAATACCAATCGTGCTCAACACTGCGCCATTTCATGACAGCGTTCGCGATGTATTTCCCGATGATCGGGTGATTTTGATTGCCAACGAAGTTGAAGCTGGACAGTTGCTCGGGCGGGATGTCGATGGAGATAGCGCACTCGATGCGGCACAGGAAATCCTGGAACTAGGGTGTCGGGCCGTTGTGATAACGCTCGGGGCAGCGGGTGCTGTCGGCGTTGATAATCAAGGGCCGGTAACCGTTCGCCCTCCTGAAGTGACCGTTGTTGATACGACCGGCGCAGGCGACACCTTCTGCGGGGTGTTCGCTACCTTGTTCGCCGAAGGAGCGTCGTTCGAGGATGCGATCACTGCCGGCGTCCACGCAGGGTCGCTTGCCACGACGCAACGCGGTGCCCAACCCTCTATCCCGAGCCGGGAAGCAATCGAACGTTCTCTGAGCGCAGGCTAGTGAATCGGCCGGGTTCGTGATGCCCAGCGGTCGGTCAACATGATCGGCGAACTTGGCGCGTGGTCGTCGACTTCGGCCGTGGGGACAAAATACTCCTGGCCTGGCGAAATGCGATAGCTCCGACGCAGGGCAAGGTTCAGAAACGAATCGGTCCACCAGAATACGTTCGTGCGCTTGATTGTTCTCCGCAACTGTCGTGCGCGTGCCCTTCGTTCCTGCACTGGCATGACAAACGCGCGGTAGATCGCGTCTGCTGTACCAATCACATCGTGTGGGTTCACCAGCAATGCTCCTCGACGGAGCTGGGCTGCGCTGCCGGCGAACTCGCTGAGAATCAATACGCCGGTCTCGCTGACATTCGAGGCGCAATATTCCTTCGCAATCAGGTTCATGCCATCCTTGAGCGGAGTAACCAGGCTGATATCCGAAGCCCGGAAGTAGGCCGACAATTCGTTGGCGGAGAGGGACCGGAAGAGGTAATGGACCGGAACCCAGCCGAGATGGGTGAACTCTCCATTGATCCGGCTGATCAGGCGCTCAACGTGGTCCTTCATCGTCTGGTATTCCTCGACATCCTCCCGGCTGGGAATGACAACCTGAATCAGCGACACGTTGCCGATCAGGTCGGGATATCGTGAAAGCGCGTCGCCGAATGCCAGCAGCCGTTCCGGGATGCCCTTTGTGTAATCCAACCTGTCAATGCCAAGAATGAACTGCCGGCCGGGCAGGCGCTCGTGAAGCTGGTTTGCTCGTGCAACAACCGTCTCCGAACGGGCGCGTTCATCAAAGCCATCGAAATCGATGCCGATCGGGAATGACCCGACTGCCACCTCTCGTCCGTCAACGTGGACGATATACGTATCCTCCCGGCGAGTGATGCGTGTGCCCTTCATCATGTGCCGGACACAGCTGATGAAATTGCGGGTGTCCCGAAGCGTCTGGAATCCGAGCGTGTCGTACTGGAGCAACCCTCGCAGCACGTTGAACCGCCATGGAAGCTTCATGAAGATATCTGGTGGCGGGAAGGGGATGTGCAGGAAATAGCCCAGGTTGCGTGTATCGCCGGCAGTTCGCAGATATTCGCCAACCAGCAGCAGGTGATAATCCTGAACCCAGACGAAACTGTCCGGACTGGTGCGTTCGCGGATGGTATCGGCAAACAACCGGTTGACGTCCATATAGGTTTGCCAGTATTCAGGGTCGAAGTTGCAGCGAGAGGCCATGTCATGAAAGAGCGGCCAGATGACTTCGTTCGAGAACCCAAAGTAATACTGATGGATCTGCTCTTCGGTGAGCGTTACCGGTTCCAGCCGGTATCCAGCACCCTCGGATGCCTGTTGAAGCGCTGGTTCGATGTCATTGATATTTCCGCTGCTACCCAGCCATCCGATCCAGGTGCCGGACTGCTCTCTGAGAATGTGCTCGAGAGACGTGACCAGTCCGCCAGAACCCGGATTGATCTCCATGCCGCCACCCCGCTTGCGGGTGACGACAATCGGCAATCGGTTGGAAACCACCACAAGTGGGCTTTGCTCTGTGCTGACCTCGGTGACTGTTGCGTCTTCCACCATCATCTTCATGGTTTCCCCCTCACAGTTACCCATCGTTCGAGAAAGCGGACCACTGCGGCAGACGTCGCCAGATTGCCGCTGGCAGCGGTCTGCTGCGAACGTTCACCAACGCGTATCGCATACCCCCCGAGCCGGTTGACGGTTCTGAACGCATCCTCGTCGGTCTCATCATCGCCGATATAGACCGCGAGCGGTTCACCGGGAAGCTCATTGACAAAGGATTCGACGGCCGTTCCCTTGTTCGAACCAAGGGCACGCATCTCCATTCCACCGTTGAACTCGCGGATCTCGACGGCTGAAGGATCCGTCAATGGCTCCCAGCAAGCGAAGATCGCGCTGCGTGCATCGTTGGCTGCCGTTTCAGCAATCCCACGGAAGTGGGCCGCAACCGTTGCCGATTTGCGTTCAACGCGATCCTCCCCGACCTGGTTCACAGCACACACGTAGGCGCGATCCAGCAGGTTCGATTGCAGCTCGCTGATTCCCAGGGTGACAGTCTCTCCACCGCTCAGGCGAAGTTCGTAGCCGTGGGTGCCGATGATCGTCAGGTCCGGTTCAGGAAGCAAGGCGCGAACTTCGCGTACCGGCCGGCCGGAGGCGATTGCCAGGTCTGTTCTTCCGGAGTCGTTGATGGCGCCCAGTGCAGACACAACGCCAGGAGCCGGCGCTGCAGCCATCCGGTCTTCGTGGAACGGTGCCAACGTGCCGTCGTAATCGAGCAGCAGCACAACCGAAGAGGCATTGGACAATGCGTTCCAGAATCCCGGAATCCCCGGGTCCTCCTGGACGTTGTCCTGTCCGACGGTCATTCGCACCCCCTCATGTTGTGTCAATTGTCACCGGAGCAGATGAACGCGCCATTATCGGGATGTTAGCAGTGAAATGGTGGTGACAGCATGCGCAGATCTCCGGAGATATTTATTGCATCGTCCAATTCAATTGTACGCGGTTGTGAATTGCATCACGGGATATGGCTGGTGAGACAGTCATAGGCGGGGAGTGAATTGGAAACCAAAAGGGGGCGGAAGGGGAGGGATTCGAACCCTCGAGGCGAGAGGACCCGCCTACGCGCTTTCCAGGCGCGCGCACTAGGCCAGACTATGCGACCCTTCCTGATTGCGAGTTCCGGGAGTTGAGACTCCTGGGGCGGAGAGGGTGGGATTCGAACCCACGGAGGCTTTGACACCTCACTGCTTTTCGAGAGCAGCACCTTCAACCACTCGGACACCTCTCCATCCGGAAGTATATCGAGGTGGAGTGCCGGCGGCAAATTGAGGTTAGCCGAGGGGCAGTCAGATCGCTGACTACGGATGAGTTCGTATGCCCACCTGAACGGAAGCTGGCGAGAGCTGCCACGGGATTGACCTCTGTTAGAATCGCCGGGTTGTTAATCCTGGTTCAACAAATGGAGTTTCCGTGCACACAGCAAGCGTCGAACGGGTCCAAGCATTTCTTGATGCACGCCAGTCCGGTTTACGTGTCATAACTCCTGGCGGAGATACATCGACGGTCCAGACGGCAGCAGCCACGCTCGGGGTGGAACCTGCCCAGATCGCCAAGACGCTGGCTCTTCGTGCAGGCGATGAATTGTTGCTGCTGGTGATGAGTGGTGATGCACGTCTCGACAACGCGAAGTTTCGCGGCCGGTTTGGCGCAAAGCCCCGGATGCTGCCGGCGGAGGAGACTGAAGCGCTTACTGGTCAACCTGTCGGAGGAGTCGGGCCATTCGGCCATCACGATTCCCTTGCCATTTTCTGCGACGAATCCTTGCGGCAATTCGATGTTGTTTATCCCGCGGCCGGCAGTCCCGCCAGCGCTGTCTGCGTTACACCGGAACAACTTGCAGGTCTTGCTTCTGCCGCCTGGGTAGATGTCACCAAGCTTTCCTCCAAAAGTTCCGGCTAGTCCAGGCAGGAAAGTTGAAGCCCCTGTGTACAAAAAAACCGTCGGGGTGTTCCCAACGGCCCTCGGCTTCTTAATTGAGGTACGCCCGGCAGGAATCGAACCTGCGACCTTTTGGTCCGCAACCAAACGCTCTATCCCCTGAGCTACGGGCGCATGTGCCAACTGCTGGAGTAAATCCAACGGCAACCACGGAATGATAGCAGAGAGCATATACGGGTATCAATGCCACCAATGAGTGATGGATTTCACAATTGAGTGTTGACACAGCCAGGACATGCCGGTATCATGCAGGGAGATACGAACGCGCACTGCCTCAGGGAGCGAAGATGTCGCAGGTTCGACGGAACAACAGCACGGTCAAGGTTGCGGTGTATGACGACTCCGCCATTCGTGCTGCCCGCGTTGCTGTGCTTGGCCTCCTCCTCGTAGTAGTACTCCTTATTACCATGGGCACATAACCGGGGAGCGCGTATCTGATTGACGACCAATGAACGAGCCCCCCGGGAAACCGGGGGGCTCGAACTGTTTCTCGGGGGCAATACCGGCACAGAGATGCCGGAAGAGTAAGGGAGAGAACCGTGGTTGCAACTCCAGCAGCAGTCACCCACGAAGCCGCACCAGCGACAGAACAGGCCAACAAGCCGATGATCGGTGCGCGGGTACTCTGCCGCGCTCTCGAACGAGAAGGCGTCGAAACGATCTTCGGCTATCCCGGTGGCGCAGTGATCCCGCTCTATGATGTGCTGCCGGAGTGTGGCATCCACCATGTGCTGGTGCGCCACGAACAGGGTGCAGGGCACGCGGCGGACGGTTATGCCCGTGTGACCGGCAAGGTCGGCGTTTGCCTGGCAACGTCCGGACCTGGTGCCACGAACCTGGTGACACCAATCGCAACTGCGATGCTCGATTCGATTCCGATGGTCTGCATCACCGGTCAGGTTTCACAAGGTGTTATCGGCACGGATGCCTTTCAGGAGATCGACATCACCGGCATCACCCTGCCGATCACCAAGCATAATTTCCTGGTGCGGAACGTTGCTGATATTGGCCCGACGATCCAGAAGGCATTCCACCTGGCAAGCACCGGCCGGCCCGGCCCGGTGTTGGTCGACATTCCGAAGGATGTTCTGCTGGCTGCCGGCGAGCTTGCGCCGGCACAGAAGATCGATATGCCCGGTTATCGTCCGACAATCAACCCGCATCGCCGGCAGATCAAGCTGGCGGCCCAGGAGATTCGCAACAGCAGCCGTCCGCTCATCCTGGCGGGTCACGGTATTCTGATCTCTGGCGCCCATGAAGAACTCAAGACTGTCGTCGAGAAGGCACAGATTCCGGTTGGGCTGACCCTGCTCGGTATCGGTGGATTCCCGCAGTCGCACGAACTCTGCCTCGGTATGGTCGGTATGCACGGGTTTGCACATGCCAACCGGGCGATCAACGAAGCCGACCTGCTGATCGGCATCGGGATGCGCTTTGACGACCGGGTGACCGGCAAGCTGGCCGAGTTTGCGCCCAACGCGAGGATCGTCCACATCGACATTGATCCAGCCGAGATCGGCAAAAACGTGGTTCCCAATGTTCCGGTCGTCGGAGATGCGCGTCAGGCATTGCGAATGCTGGCGGACGAGTTGGAAACGATCTCCCATCAGCCTTGGATCGATCAGATCGACGACTGGCGGCGGACACCTCCCTACCGGGTGCGACCGAGCCGGGCATTGATGCCGCAATACGTGTTGGAGCGGCTGCACCACCTGACCAAGGGCGAGGCGATCGTCACAACCGACGTTGGTCAACACCAGATGTGGGCGGCGCAGTTCTACAAGAGCGACTTCCCGAACAAGTGGGTTTCCTCCGGTGGCCTAGGGACGATGGGCTTCGGAGTTCCATCCGCCCTCGGTGCAGCGCTTGGAAAGCCGGACGAGGAAGTCTGGACGATTTGTGGCGATGGCGGTGTTCAGATGACGCTGTTCGAATTCGCGACGCTTGTTCAGGAGAACGCGAACGTCAAGGTCGGCATCATCAACAATGGCTACCTCGGGATGGTGCGACAGTGGCAGCAGCTCTTCCACGATCGCAATTACTCCGAGACGTTGATTAGCGGTCCGGACTTCGTGATGCTCGGCACTGCGTACGGCATTCCATCGAAGCGGGTGACGTCGCGCGAAGAGGTTGACGAAGCAATTCGCTGGGCGAGTGCGATCAAGGGGCCGGCGCTGATCGAGTTTGTGGTTGGCCAGGAAGAGAATGTCTACCCGATGATTCCGTCCGGCGGATCGTTTAACGAGCTGATCGAAGAAGGGGTTTGAGACAGATGACAGGGCACTTGCATACGATTGTTGTCATGGTCGAAAATCACCCCGGTGTGCTGAACCGGGTGATGAGCCTCTTCCGGCAGCGGAACTTCAATGTGGAGTCAGTTTCGGTTGGTCATACCGAGACACCGGGCATCTCGCGGATGACGTTCGTCGTCGATGGGGATGACCGGGTTACCGAGCAAGTCATCAAGCAGCTCTACAAACTGCTGGAAGTGATCAAGGTGACCGATGTCAGTGGTGAGAACCTGATCCAGCGCGAGCTGGCGTTGATCAAGGTGACGGCAACCGACCGCCACCGGGCCGACATCATGCGGATTGCTGGCGATATCTACCGGGCAAGGGTGGTCGATGCCTCGCCGGATACGATGATCATCGAAGTGACCGGTCCCGGTGAGAAGATCGACTCGCTGTTGACCATGATCCGGCCCTACGGTATCAAAGAGGTCGCCCGGACCGGAGCAGTTGCGATGGTGCGGGGAAGCGATGCCAGCGGATTGTCGCTGGTTCGACAGGATTCGGCAGCGTAACACTCGCTGTTGTGAAGAAAGCGGAGAAGCCGGCTTGGCAACGATTTATTACGAGAGTGATGTCCAGGGCGATGCCCTCGAAGGCAAGACAATTGCCGTGCTCGGGTATGGCAGCCAGGGGCATGCCCATGCCCTGAACCTGCACGAATCAGGCTACAACGTCGTGGTGGGCCTCTACGAGGGCAGCAAGTCCTGGGCACGCGCCGAGGACGCCGGCTTGACCGTGAAGCCCAGCGCCGAAGCGGTGCAGGCGGCAGATGTGATCATGGTCGCTGTGCCAGACCACATCCAGCGCGTGCTCTATGCAGAAGCAATCGCACCGAATCTGGACGACACCAAGACGTTGATGTTCGCCCACGGATTCAACATTCACTACGGACACATTACCCCGCCGGAGAATGTCGACGTGGCGATGGTTGCGCCGAAGGGGCCAGGGCACATCCTGCGAGATCAGTACGTTGCCGGCGTCGGCATCCCGTCGCTGGTGGCAATCCATCAGGATCCAAGCGGTGAGGCGATGCAGACGGCGCTGGCCTATGCGCGTGGCATCGGCTCCGCAAAGGCTGGTGTACTTCAGACAACATTCAAGGAAGAGACCGAAACTGACCTGTTTGGTGAGCAGGCGGTTATCTGTGGCGGAGTGTCGGCGCTGATCCAGGCTGGATTCGACACGCTGGTCGAAGCCGGCTATCAGCCGGAAGTCGCCTACTTTGAAGTGCTGCACGAGATGAAGCTGATCGTCGACCTGATGTATGAGGGCGGCATCAAATACATGCGCTATTCGGTGAGCGATACTGCTGAGTACGGCGATTACACCAGTGGTCCGCGGGTTGTCGACGATCGTTCGCGAGCGACGATGCGCCAGATTCTGGGCGATATTCAATCGGGTGAATTCGCGTCGGAATGGCTCGGCGAGAACGAGAACGGCCGCGGGAACTTCATGCGAATGCGTGAGCAAGCGAACGACCATCCGATCGAGAAGGTTGGCGCAGAGCTGCGCGGTATGATGACATTCCTGCAGAAGCGTGAGATTCCGGACTAGGGGCGGCAATCTCGCGTTGACATCTTGACAAACCGTGGAATATCTGAATTGCCCTTGGCGGTTATCGCGATATTTTGTTATGCTAATTTGGTTACATCGGTGTGTTTTTGGCCGTAACCAGACGGCATGAGGGAGGCCCCAGGCGGATGGCGCTGCAAAAAGCACAAAAGGATGACATCATCCAATCCTACAAGACCCACGATAGCGACACGGGGTCGCCTGAAGTACAGATAGCAATTCTGACCGAACGCATTAACCTGCTGATCGAGCACCTGCGCGAGCACAAGCACGATCATCATTCCAGGCGTGGCCTGCTGAAGCTGGTTGGACGGCGACGGCGATTGCTGGCATATTTGAGCAAGAATGATGTGGAACGTTATCGATCGACAATCGAACGTCTTGGACTTCGCCGGTAAACCGCTGCCTGTATTTTCGAGGTGTGCGCTCCGGAACTCCACATCGAATATCCTGATGATAGAGAACCCAGGGTACATCCCTGGGTTTTCGTCTGTTGTAAAGCGTGGCTTTGTAGGGGCGCAATGAAGAGAAAGGACCTGCTTGACATAGATCATAAGTGAAACGAGTTTATCGATCCCGAAATGCCAGAGCGGGTCGGGAATTGGAGTGTGGCGATGAGCCACGCTGGTCCCCACACTCCAGTCCCTGACACGCCCGGCAACCTGATTAACCGGCCCCGGACATCGTTGCAATCTATCTGGTGCCACGGGCCAACACACAAAGGACATTTCATGCAAGACCAATCACAGGGCCATCCCCATGCGGGGAACATGCCCAATATCGTTGAAGAGCGGATCACTGTCGCAGGGCGTGAGCTTATCTTCGAAGTCGGCCGGTTGGCCGGACTGGCCGGTGGCGCTGTCACCGTGCGCTATGGCGACACCCTGGTACTCTGCACCGCGGTTGGTGCGAATGAACCACGCGAAGGTATCGACTTCTTCCCGTTGACCGTTGACTATGAAGAGCGGATGTACGCTGCCGGCAAGATTCCGGGTGGATTCATCAAGCGCGAAGGCAGACCGTCAGAGCATGCGGTGCTCTCTGCCCGGTTGACTGACCGGCCGATTCGTCCGCTGTTTGCCAAGGGCTATCGCAACGAAACCCAGCTGGTGACCACGGTCATGTCGACCGACCAGCAGAACGACCCGGACATTCTTTCGATCTCCGGTGCCTCGGCTGCACTGACGATCTCCGACGTGCCGTTCCTCGGTCCGGTCGCCGGGATCAGGATGGGCTATGCCGATGGCAAGCTCGTCGTCAATCCGACCGTTGACGAAGTCAACGAAGGTGAGATGGACATCGTGGTTGCCGGCACTGCCGACGCAATTATGATGGTCGAGGGCCAGGCTTACGAGGTTCCAGAAGCAGTTCTGGTCGACGCCATTGCCATGGCACACGAGGAAATCAAGCGCATCGTCGCCGCCCAATTGCGGTTGCAGGAGAAGGTCGGCAAGCCCAAGCGGCCGGTGGTTGATCCGGTGAAGGATGAGTCCTACGCCAACAACCTGACCAGCTACCTGGGAGACCGGCTTGAAGGCGCGCTCTATCACGCCGACAAGGCTGCCCGGACCGATGCTACTGCTGCCCTCAAGAAGGAAGCAGTTGATCATCTCGTTGCCCAAGCTGGTGAAACTGGTGATGTGGCTGCGATCCGCAAGGCGTACAGCAATGCGTTCGAAGACCTGGTCAAGGCCCGGGTTCGCCGCGGAATTCTCGAAGATGGCGCACGACCAGATGGTCGTAACCCGAGGGAGATCCGCCCGATCTGGTGTCAGGTCGGCGTATTGCCGCGTGCACACGGTTCGGCGATCTTCACCCGTGGCCAGACCCAGGCGATGACCGTCTCGACGCTTGGCTCCACCAAGGAAGACCAGATGCTCGACGGCCTCGGACTGGAGACCTCGAAGCGCTACATGCACCACTACAACTTCCCGCCATACAGCGTTGGTGAGGCGCGCTTTATGCGTGGACCGTCGCGGCGAGACATTGGCCACGGTGCGCTGGCTGAGCGTGCTCTGGTTCCAGTGCTGCCGAAGCAGGAAGACTTCCCGTACGTTCTGCGGCTGGTGTCTGAGATTCTTTCGTCCAACGGATCATCCTCAATGGCGAGCGTCTGTGGCTCAACACTCTCGATGCTCGACGCTGGTGTTCCGCTCAAGGCTTCAGTTGCCGGCATGGCGATGGGTCTGATCACCGACGGTGATGGCGGCTACCAGATTCTCTCTGACATCCAGGGCATGGAAGACTTCCTCGGCGATATGGACTTCAAGGTTGCCGGCACCCGCGATGGTATCACGGCAATCCAGATGGACATCAAGGTTGCAGGAATCACGACTGACATCATGCGCCAGGCGCTTGACCAGGCTCGCGAGGGCCGGATGTTCATCCTCGACACCATGAACGAGGTTATCTCGGCGCCGCGTGAAGTACGCTCCGAATACGCCCCGAGCATCGAGGTCGTCAAGATCAAGCCGGACCAGATCGGTGCGGTTATCGGACCGGGCGGCAAGATCATCCGGGCGATCCAGGAGCTTTCCGGAGCCAAGATCGACATCGAGGAAGACGGAACCGTCTACGTTTCCGGTGTCGGGCACGAAGCGACCAGCACCGCGATCGAGGAGATCCGCAAGATCACCTATGTCCCGTCGGTCGGCGATAAGCTGCACGGCGTGGTCAAGACGATCATCCCGGTGGGCGCGTTCGTCGAAATTGCACCGGGCAAGGATGGCTTCGTCCACATCTCCCAGCTGACGCACGAGCGGCTTGAACGGGTTGAGGACGCAGTGTCAGTCGGTGATGAGGTCGATGTGGTCGTCACCGAGATCCGGGCTGATGGCAAGATCAACCTTTCCCGCCGGGCACTCCTGCCGCAGCCGGAAGGTGGCGCTCCACAGGAAGATCGCGGTGGACAGCGACCGCAGTTCCAGGGCCAGCAGGGTGATCGCGGACGCCGTGATGGTGACCGTGGTCAGCGCCAGGGTGGCGGCGGCCGCCGGCCAGGATTCATCGATGACCGTAACCGCGGTGATCGCAATGGATCCAACTCTTAGTCCGCTAACGCGGAAACATTCCAGGTAAACCAACAGCCTTCCGGGATTTCCGGAGGGCTGTTTTCTTTAGTCGATATAGTTTGGGTCATTTCCGATGAGCGGCAAGCGTTGGACGTGAGTACACGCAACGGTGCCCAATGCACTTACTCGTACTTTCCCATCCTGCTGCTTTGTTCCACACGCTGGTTCAACTGTCATCCTGAGTAGTCTGACCAGCGTATCGTGACGTGTGTCCAGATACTGTCGTAGGGGCGTCTTGCATACGCCCGGTTTCACGCCTCGGGGGCAAGACGGGCGTATGCAAGACGCTCCTACGAAAATGAACCAAACTCTCGCATGACACGATGCGCTGGTCGCACTACCGAGTACCAGACTACAGGGGATTTGCTACCGTGCCTCATAGACGTAGCCGCGCAATTCATTGCGCCTTTGTTTGACAACCGGCGTGTTGGACAGGCGCAATGAATTGCGCGGCTACGTCTATTGGTGACCGGCAGGTACAAGCCTAAACCAGGCGTTTTCGGAATCAGAGGGGATCCACTGAGCCTCTACGATTTGAACGGGAACACCCGGCTGGTCCCTAGAACATCAGGCTCACGAGGTACTGGCTGGTGACGTTGCGGAGTTCATCCTGGAGGCCGATGTCGCCGATGCTGAAGAACGAGAGCGTCAGCGGCAGGATGCAGCAGCAGACCATGACGATGAATGCGACGATACCCAGGATGATCCAGAGCGTCTTCTTGTTTCCTTCTGGGGGCACCACTGTGCCGGATGACTCCCAGGTTCGCTGCTCCTCTGATTGCCAATCACTGGCAGGTGGCGGAAGCGCACCTCCGGAAGATGCCGGCTGCTCTGCCGGCAACCCAAATGAGCCGATCGGCTCCGGCGGGGGCGGAATGCTTCCAGATTCTGCTTGCCAGCTGTCGACTTGAGGGACCCCAGGTGCCGGCGCGGGAGTGTCCCAAATGTCCGGGGCAGGAGTGGATTCAGGTGGCGCGTCGAAACGCGGGCTATCCCACGGTGAGGGTGGTGGTGTGCTGGCTGGGGGAACTGTCGGAATGGCTGCTGCCACTTCGTCGGTGAAGCCCGGTTTCGTCGGTGCTTCGTCCGAAGGCGGAGGAGCTACCGGAGTTCCGCAGTTGGGGCAGAAGCGTGATCCTTCAGTCAAATTCGTACCGCAGTTGCTACAGACACGCTGTCCGGAATTTGCCGGTTCCACGGTTTCGCTCCCCCCGCATCAAGATCAGTAATTCAGATCGTCTGGTTGTTGGTGCCTATTGTATCCGCATTTTCATCGATTGTTGTGGGCCAACGTGAGACGATTGCAAGCGCTCCAACACCCAGGAACACCCCGAACCAGAGTGTTGCGAACCGCATCAACAATGTCGCGGCTACTGCGACCGATTCGTTCATGCTTGCGTCGTTGATCGTCAGCAGCAAAAGGGCAACCGCCGATGCCTCGGTTGCGCCAAGCCCGCCCGGCAGGAACGAGAGAGCACCAGCCCATGCCGAAACGCCAAAGACGAACGTTGCAGCGAGCAAGAGATGCCAGGATGGCTCGATTCCCAATCCGGTCAGGATGACAAAAAACGCCAGGCACTCTCCGAACCACGATACGATCCCGAGTCCCACCGCGATAATCAGTGGACGTGGTTCAAGCAGGAAACGTGTGCTTTGGTACAGCGCCTCAAGCGAGTTTACCCGCGCACGGAGCCTGGTACGCCGAAGACGATCAAGGATGGAAGCAACCAGCGATTCACGCCGGACCAGCATCACGACTGCAACTGCACCAAGCAGACCGGCTGCAAAGATTGGCCGGCCGAGCGGAAAGGCGATGATGCCTACGCCGATCAGGAAGAGGGTAGCCATGCCGTCGGTGAGGCGTTCAATCAGAACCACCGGTATCGTCTTGGAGAGTTCTGCTCCAGTCCGCTCGCGCACCAGATACGCTTTGAGAAGCTCTCCCACTTTCCCGGGCGTCATGACCATGGTGAACCCACTGACAAAGATCAGCCCGGAATCCCGCTTGGACAGGTTCCGGACATCGATGATGCCCAGATAGTATTGCCATTTGACAAACCGCAGCAGATAGTTAGACAGAATGAGGCCGACTACCAGCGGAGTCAGACGCCAGTTGAAATCGCGGAATGCGTTGGCCAGGGCGTTGGCATCGGTGATGAGGATGACTGCGCTGATGACGACCACGCCAAGAAGCACGCCAAGCAGGAGCCGTTTACGCAGTTGCGCTATCAATCAAACCTGCCGAACGTTCAACCAGCCAAAACACGGCGAATGGTACGACGACCATTCGCCGTGTTCTGATTGTATGGAATCTTTCGAGGTGAGGGCTATGGTTCCAATTCTTCCGAAGGGCGTGGCCCGGCGTCGCTAAGGTCGGTCTCGCTGAGGCGGCGAAGGACCGTGACCGTCAGATCGTTCTCGACCATGATCTGGCAAGCGAGCCGAGCGTTTGGCTCCAGCTCATCTTCGCGCGCCAATCGGGTGACTTCAGCTTCGGTCATCTCGCCGGCGTCGCCCTCAACCAGCTGCACCCTGCAGGTTGTGCATCGCGCTTTACCGCCACAACGGTGGAGAATATCGACTCCGGCATCCTCAATAGCCGTTACCAGACGCCTGCCTGGTTCAACTTCAAACGACGTAATGCCTTGCAGCACGACTTGCGGCATGTTTCCTCCGTATGTCAAACGTTTCGAACCCCTGGGGCAACGTTAGCCCGGAGCGGGTCCCTCTGTCAAAGTCAACGTCAGGCGACAGCTTCCCGCTGGCTGCTGCCAATGAGATGTTCTCCGTCATCCACGATGCTTCGCAAGTGCCGAACGGCATGCCAGACGTCACTGAATGCTGTGTACAGCGGAACCGGCGCCAAGCGCACAACGTTCGGAGGGCGGAAATCCGGGATAACTCCGCGTTGCTTCAGGGCACGGGCAATCCGTGCGCCATGCTCATGCTCAATAGCAACATGTCCGCCACGACGGTTGTCTGCGAGCGGCGTTCCGATGCTGTAGTTGTACGGAGCTTCGATGAGTCCGGATGTCTCAACCAGATCGATCAGGTAACCAGTGAGCTTGAGTGACTTTTCACGAATGCGTTGTATCCCCGCGTCGTTGGTGACCGCCAGCGAGCCGATCAACGGTGCAGCGCTGATGACGCTGACCGTGCCGATCTGCCAGGCGCCGGCGCTTTCGGCCTGTTCAAACTGGTGCTCCATGTCGAATTGGCGGTCTTTCTGACTTCCCCACCAGCCGGGAAGTGCTGGCATCCTGTCAAAATGCTTCCGGTTGACATAGAGACTCGCGATACTTCCCGGGCCGGCGTTCAGGTATTTGTAGTTGCACCAGAAGGCGAAATCGACGTTCCAGTCGTTGAAATGGTGAGGAATCACACCGGCTGAGTGGCAACAATCCCAACCGATCAGTGCTCCGTGTTCGTGTGCCGCGTGAGTGATCCGTTCCATGTCGAGCAGTTGCCCGCTGCGGTAGAGGACACTCGGCAGCAGCACCAGGGCAATTGAGTCGTCGATGGCCCCGATGATGTCGTCCTCATCAATGGTGCGTCCATCCCGGCTCTTGACCTTGATCAGGTCGGCATCGGGGTCGCCACCTTTGAGGCGAATCTGGGCCTGCAATGCATAGATATCAGAAGGGAAGTCCAGATCGCCGGCGATGATTCGTTTGCGGTTGCCGTCAGGCTGGTAGAACGTCGCGACCAGTGCATGCAGGTTCACCGTTGTCGATCCGGCTGCTACTACTTCGTCAGGTTGCGCACCGACGAGGTTGGCGGAGCGAGCGCCGAGTTCCTCACCCATGTAGAACCATGGCGGATCGGCATTCAGCCAGCCGTCAATTCCTAGCGTCTTCCACTGCTCCAACACATGCAGCAAGGATGCTTCTGCATCGTGAGAGAGCGGGCCAAGCGAGTTCCCATCGAGATAGATTGTCCCTGGCTGTTTATAAAAGCGGCCGGCGAATTCAGCAAGCGGATCGTTCGAGTCGAGCAGTTGTGCGTATTCCAGGCTGGCGTGATCAGGCATCCGGCCAAGCTCCTCTCCCTCAATGCAGATGGGAGAGCATAGCAGGGAGCATCAGGATTCGTCGTCCATACGCATCGTGATTGCGGTTATCCTGACGGTGCTGAGCGCGCCATGTGGCAGCCCGATCGGCCCCGCAGGGGAGGGGTGCATTGCAATGCGTCCGCCTGCAACGCCGGACCGGTTTCGGCTTGTACCTACCGATTTGATTGCCGTCCTGAACCTTTGTTGACGTCACCCCGAGCCACTATTGCCGTCATCCCGAGCGAAGTCGAGGGACCTCGAGCCTCGGATCATTCAAGGTAACGTCGAGATCCGAGGCTCGAGATCCTTCGACAAGCTCAGGATGACGGATGAAAGGGTCTGCTCCGGTCTGAACATCGAGGAGTTGACAGCGGGCGCATTGCAATGCGCCCCATTCGCATCAAGTTAGGCGAGATTCACTGGTGTGGGCTCCAAACTGC
>CAZRNC010000012.1:0-17886 GCA_964601285.1 uncultured Thermomicrobiales bacterium
TTGACTGTCGAGGACGAGATTGCGTTCGGTTGTGAGAACCTGGGAGTCGATCCGGTCGAGATCAACGAGCGGGTCGATTGGGCGCTGGATCTGGTCGGGATGCGTGGGTTTCGAGAGCGATCAGTAGCGATGCTTTCCGGTGGACAGAAGCAGCGTATCGGTATTGCCGCGGTAGTTGCCATGATGCCGCAGGTGTTGGTGCTGGATGAGCCGACCGCAGAGCTGGACCCGGCTGGCAAGCAAGAGGTCACCGAAGTAATCGCCGGGTTGCGTTCCCGGAACCGGTCGATGACGATCATCATGGTTGAGAACGAGCCGGAGACGGTCGTTCGATTTGCCGACAGGATCGCCGTGATGGATGCTGGCGAGGTCGTTGCGCTGGGTGAACCTCACGATGTTTATGCCGGGACAGAAGGTCTGCTTGGACGGGGCGTTTCGGTGCCACAGGTGAGCGAAATTGCTATCCGGCTCGGCTATGCGCGTCCATTCCTCTCCGTCGAAGAGGCAGCCGTCAATCTGCAGGAAACGGTGCCCGGTGACTGACCCTGTGATACGGGTGGAGGGTGTGTCGTTCTCCTATGGCATCGCCGAGGGGCAGCCGGTGGAGGCGTTGCGCGACGTCTCGTTGACAATCTCACCGGGTGAACTGGTGGCACTGATCGGCCGCAACGGGTCCGGTAAGACGACGCTTGCCAAGCAACTCAACGGGCTGCTGAAACCGACCGCCGGCCGGGTTTTGGTGGATAGTCTGGATACTGCTACCGTGACGGTTGGTGATCTGGCCCGGCGCGTTGGCTATGTCTTCCAGAACCCCGATCACCAGCTATTCCTGCCGACGGTTCGTGAGGAGATCACCTACGGGCCGGCCCGACTTGGCCTTGACGGCAGTGCGCTGGCAGCACGAGTGACAGAAACGCTCGACCGGTTCGATCTGGAAGCGGTTGCCGGCCGGCATCCAGCCGTGCTTGGTCGCGGGTTGCGCCGGTTGACAGCACTTGCAGCGATTGATGCTATGCGTCCGCGGGTGCTGGTGCTGGATGAGCCGACCGGTGGGCTGGACCGTCGCTTTACCGGCAGGCTGATGGAGTTGATGCACGACCTGACCGATTCCGGCGTTGCGATTGTGCTGATTACGCACGACATGCGGCTGGTTGCGGCGTCTGCCAATCGGGTTGTCCTGATGCGAGATGGGCAGATCGCTGCCGATACTGACCCGGCCGACCTGTTTGACCAACCGGAACTGCTAGAGGGTTCGAGAGTCCACCCACCGCAGGTAGTTGAGCTGGCCCGGCTGCTGCGTCCACAGGGTATGCCGGCCGGCATCTGCACGGTCGATCAGTTCGTTGAAGCGTGGCAGCGAGTTGCCGGAGGGCCGGCATGAGCGTCGCCAACGCCAGTTTCGACTTCTATGTGGCAGGCCGCTCCTGGCTGCACCGGCTCGATCCACGGGTGAAGCTGGGGATCGTCGTTGCCGGCAGTGTGGTGCTCCTGCTCTGGGTGAATCTGCTGCTGCTTGGGCTGAGCATTGTTGCGATCCATCTGGTGCTGCTGGGCGCACGCTACCCACTCTCGAAACTGCTCTCGGTCTGGCGAGTGATTACACCGCTGGTGATTCTGGTGGTGGTCCTCTGGCCGATCTTCTATCAGTCGGGCAGGACGATCTTCAGCGTTGGACCACTGGTTGTCACAACCGGTGCGTTGCTCGTCGGACTGGCGACAGCGATGCGGATTGTCGCTGTTAGTTTCATCTTCCTCTTCTGGATCGGTACGACTGACACCCGTTCTCTGGTGCGTGGTTTCGTCCGGCTCGGTTTGCCATTTAAATGGGGCATGTCGCTGACGATCGGGTTGCGGTTTATCCCGACCTTCGCCGGCATTTTCGTGACGGTTTCTGAGGCTCAGCAGTCGCGCGGGCTGATCATGGAAGGCAACGTCGTTCGCCGGGTCCGCCAGATGCTGCCGATTCTCGTTGCCTCGCTGGTAACCGCTTTCCGTTCCAGTGAACAGCTGGCGATGACCTTGGAGTCCCGCAGCTTTGGCGCTCCCCGAACCCGAACGGTGTTACGCGATCTCCGAATGAGCCTGACTGACTGGCTTGTACTCGCCGTCACCTTGCTGCTGGCCGTGGGGCTAGGGTATTTCTCGCTGGTGCACGGGTGGGGCCGGGAGTTGGTTTCGGTGTGGTAATCCCCGTCTCAGGGTAGAATTAGCAGGCACATCCATTCATTCTCGTGGCAGCATGGGGGCTATGATGCAGTTCAGATATGCAGACCTTGCGGTGGAGCGCCTCACCAGACGATGTTCAGCTGAGCAGCTTGAGGTCAGCATCCAGTCACATATTGAGCCAGACCTCCTGTTTGGAACACCGGATGAAGTCCGGACAATAGGAAGTGCGGTACCAGTCTGGGCGCTTATCGGCTACCTGGAAGCTACCAGGGGCGATATCGATGCTGTTGCCGACGCCTATGATATTGACGTTTCCGTGGTTGAGGCCGCTGTTGCCTACTATGGGCTACATCGTGGAGATATTGTTGCTCGAATCGCTGCAAATGTAGATCCGCAGTATGTCCTTGTGAATTCCTGATCAAACGTCATGCGTGTGCTGCTTGATAATGATGTGCCAATTCTTCTGGCACGCTTCCTGAATGAACGCGGGCACGACGCCGTCACTGCCCGGGATCTTGGAACTCAGCAATTGCAGGACTTTGAACAACTTGTAATTGCTTCCAGGGATGATCGAGTTTTCATTTCCCACAATGGCAAGGATTTCCGGTTGCTTGACGGAGCGTGGAAAACCTGGACCAGAGAGTGGAACTTGGACTTCAAGCATAGTGGCATCGTGATTCTGCCGCAGTCTACAGATGTGCAGAAGCTCGCGGACTTCATAGACGACCTCACCTACACTGGCATGGCCACAGCACACACCTTGTATCAGCTTCGTGAGGGCATAACCTGGGAGCCATACGCTCTGGATTCCCGGCTTCGTTGAAAAACCCGATCACGCTCCAAAAGCCAGAACCTTCCGTACCGGCAGGATGACGACAACGACGGCGGCCGTCAGGGCGGACATGCCAACGAAGATCGTCACCAGGCCCGCCATATCGCCGACGAATCCGAAGAGGAGCGGGGCGAGAGCTGAACTAACCAGGGAGACGGTGAAGTAGTTACCGAATCCGCGTGCGCGTTTTGATGCCGGCACAAACGTCGTGACGGCCACCGTCAGAGCCGATGATGTGCCGTTCAGGGCAAACCCGAAGAGCAGCAGCAGCGGGACAACCATCCAGGGTTGGGCGAAGACCAGCGCGATCAGGACTGCTGCGCTAACAAGCTCGGTGACGGCGATAACCGGCAGGATGCCCTTGCGGTCGGTCAACCAGCCACAAGCGAACTTGCCCGCCGCGCCGGCAGCGAAGATGATGCTGAATAGCACCGAGATCGTGGCTGCGCTGAACCCTTTGTCTGCCAGGACGAAGGGGATGAAGGTCAACGACGCGCCACGGGTGGCAGTGTCCAGCCCGCCGGCGATCATGACGTAGTTGAATCCCGACTTTACCTGCTCGTTGTCGTCAGCAACGGTGGTTGTTGCGGTATCCACCTGATGTTTGCCGTTTGACCGGCTGTTCATCAGCAGGCCGATGGTGAACAGCGCAGTGAAAAGGCCGAGCGAAGCCAGCGCAGCACGCCAGCCAAACTGCACGGCGATGATGCCGGCGATTGCCGGGCCGATCAGTTTGCCAAGATCGCCGGTAAAGTTCAGCGTGCCCAGTGCTGTCGCCATCTGGTTCTTGGGGACGCTCTTTGAAACCAGCGATGCCGCCAGCGGATGCTGGGCATTGCCGCCGATACCGCCGATCAATGAAGCTCCCAGCAGCAGCGCGAAGCTGCCGGTCATGGCCATGAGCACCAGTCCGAGTCCTACCCAGATGTTGCCAAGCATCAGGATGAACGCTTCGCCAAAGCGCATCCCAACGGCTCCAGCAGGAATCTGGAGAGCGCTGGATGCGCCGGAAAACGTCGCTTTCAGCAGGCCAACTTCGGTATACGAGAGGTCCAGATCCTCGGCGATGAATGGCAGCAGTGGATAGAGCAACGCAAAGCAGGCGTCGTTGGTGAGGTGGATGGCTGAGGCTGAAATCAACGTGCCCCGGCCGGCGGTCATAGTGCGCAAGCGTTTCGGAATCCGCATGAGAGGTTTGGTCCCGTTCGATAGATGCCCCGCCCGGAAGCGAAACACGGCAAATCAGGACCTCAGGTCTTTTACACCGTTAGTTGCGCGACTGCGAAATCGCAGTCGTGGCGTCGCTCGGTCCAGACCTGTTCCCGCCCTGGTTGTAGCCCCTGGAGCCGGACGGACAGCGGAACCCTAGACGCAGTCGGCGCACAGTGTAGCAGGTCGGGCGGCTACTCGACGCGGCGAATGTCGCGGATGACAATCGGTGGGGTTAGGTGCTGTCCCTCGTGGGTCGACTGCTGGATTGCGCGGACGACGTCCATTCCGCTGGTCACTCGCCCGAATGCGGAGAATCCTTGCCCATCCGGATTGCGCATCCCACCGTAATCAAGAACCAGCTGATCGCCGATGCAGATGAAGATCTCGGAATGAGCGCTATCCGGTGCGTACCGGGACATCGAAAGCGTGCCATCGGTGTGCGACAACCCGGTGACGGTGGTGCGCTCCAGCGGAATCGGATCGAATCGCTCGCTCTCGCGTTCCGGGTTGATTCCGCCCTGGATGACCTCAATCCGGATAGCATCATCTGGCTGATTATCTGGCTCAACTGTCCGATACCATTGGCCGCTCTTGTAGAAGCCGGCATCGAGATAGCGCAGGAAGTTGCCGGCGGTGATTGGCGCTGCATCCTCGAAGATCTCGGCGTGAATCTCGCCCAGTTCGGTGTCGATCACGACCCGGGTGTTTTGTGTCATGGCGTTGCCCTGTTCAGCTTGCAATCGATCTGTCTGGCGCAATTATGCGATTCCGGAACGAACAGGTTGTGGTAGCGTAGCGGCGGGCGCGTGGTCGACTCGAACAGAAAGACTGCTCCGATGGACGACAGACGGATTAACAAGCTGGTGGGCCAGGGTCTGGTGATTGTGGTGGGGCCACTTTGCTTGCTGGCGTCGCTGTTTCTGGTGGCCCGGAGCGCGGATGTCGTGACCGATTCCGAGACGATCTGGTCGTATGTGGTCTTTATGGTTGCCCTCGGATCTTTCGCTGGCGGCGCATACCTCTGGGTGAAGAACAAGTAGCCCGTTTCCGTTCCTCTTAGAACTCCCTTAAACACCTTGGACAAACTGGTTCCAGATGACCTCTTGTGATCTGTTGGTTTCCTTTCGCGGAGCCGGCAGGCAGGTGCGAAGGAACCGGATTATGTCCCAGGTAGCGCTAAGCAATTCTCGGCATCCGATTGTGTCACTCGACAAGCCTCAACCGGCCATAGGTCGGGACCGGATCATTGGTTGGTTGCCGACGATCCTGACGCTTGGACTGGTTGCTGCTGTGGCGGCCCTGTTCTTCTTGTCAGGAACGTTCCAGGCGGAGATCAGCCGCGCGATTTCCACGCTGACTACTGGCGATGGCGAGATGATCAGGGCGTATCTGCTGTCGTTCGGTATCTGGGCGCCGGTCATCTCACTGGCGCTGATGCTCTTGCAGGCGGTGGTGACGCCGGTCCCTTCGGTGATGATCGTCTTTGCAAACGGGCTGGCTTTCGGCCCGTTCTGGGGTGGAGTCCTGAGCCTGGTTGGTCAGACGTTGGCCGGTGTCGCCTGTTTCTGGTTTGCCCGTTCGGTTGGCCGCCGGCCGGTGGAAGCGCTGACTGGCAAGTTCGGGATTCGCTGGTTCGATCGCTGGTTTGAGCGTTGGGGGGTTACCGGGATTCTTGTTTCCCGGATGATTCCGGGTGTGTCGTTCGATGCTGTTTCCTATGCGTCCGGCCTCTCTCCGGTGCGCTTCTGGCGGTTTCTGGTTGCGACGATGGTTGGCATCGCGCCGCAATCGTTCGCATATGCCTACCTGATTCACCACGCGCCCCAATATGCCTGGATGCTCCTGGCAGGTTCGGTGGCAATCGCCGGCTCGGTTGGACTGGCAATGCTGATTCGCCGGCGACGGACTGCCGGGGTGGCGTCATGATCGGCCTGGTTGCGCTAGTAGTGGCAGTTGTCGCGCTGGGAGCGCTTTATGAACTGTATATTGCGCTCCAGAAGATGGGTGTCCGACCGTCGATCGGAACAGGCACGCTCGGGTTGATCGCGCTCTTTGTCGTTGCCGCGTCCAACGCACCGGTGCTTGCCGTAATGGGAGTGGTCAATGTCTACATCCTCGTATCGCTGGCGCAGCATCTCATCCGCAGCAGCGACCGTTCCGGGGCGCTTGTCGATTGGGCGTTCAGTCTCAGTGCGCTGCTCTATGTCGGCTTTACGATGGTTCATGTGGTGTTGCTGATGCGGCTGAACGGGACGGTCGGGTTGGCCTGGATCGGTATGGCGCTTGCGGCAACGCTGGCAACAGGTGTCGTTGCGCTGTTCCTGCGGCAGGAAAGCAAGGTCCGGCGGTTGATCGCCCTGGCTGCCGGAACGGCCGTTGGTGCCTTGGCCGGCTATCTGCTTGGCGTGCCGTTGCCGTTCGCCGGTCTGATCCTCTGCGGGGGCATCATTTCGGCCGGCGCGATGCTTGGCAGGCAGTGCGAAGCGTTCGTCAAACGGCAGGTTGGCGCAAATCCACTGGTGAGCTCCATCCCCGGTCGCGGCGGGCTGCTGGCACGGAGTGCCGCATTGCGGACTGCGATGCCGGTGACGTTTTATCTGGCGAGTCTGCCCCAGTGGCAAACTTGGTTCTCATGATCCACAGGGATGGAGGAGCGGTATGAGCGCTGGAACGCGGGTATTGGTGATCGAGGATGACCGCTCGATTGCCCGGCTGCTCGAGCTGGAACTCGAACACCGTGGAATGGCCGTCGGCTGTGTCTTCGATGGCTCGGAGGCGCTCGAGGCCGTCGAACAGTTCCAGCCGGATGTCATCATCCTGGACATCATGCTGCCGGGCATGGACGGCGAACGGCTGCTCCAGCGACTCCGCCTGGCCGGCACATCCATTCCGGTGATTATGCTGACGGCGCGTGACAAGCCGTCCGACAAGATCCGCAATCTCGACTACGGTGCAGATGATTATCTGACCAAGCCGTTCCTCGTTGAAGAGTTGCTGGCCCGGTTGCGAGCAGTTATGCGCCGGGTAGAGCGTGATGAATTGCTTCAATTTGAAGACTTGAAGATCAACATAACAACCCGTGAAGTGCAGCGTGCCGGCCGGCAAATTCAGCTAACGGCCCGCGAGTTCGACCTGCTGGAGTTTCTGGCGCAGAATGCTCGACGGGTGCTTTCTCGAGATCTGATTCTGGATCGCGTCTGGGGTGATTCGCTGGATGCCGGCACGAACGTCGTGGATGTCTACATCGGCTACCTGCGCCGCAAGATTGATTTGCCGGGGATGACGCCGTTGATCCAGACGATCCGCGGTGTCGGGTTTTCGCTTCGCTCAACCGGGCAGGCTGAGTCGTGATTCCGATTCGCTGGCGGCTGACGATTTTCCATGCCATCACCACGCTGCTAATCGCAGCTGGGTTGGTGTTGGGTGTTTTCCTTGTGCTGATTCGTTCGGTCGAATCCGAAGTGGGGGATCGCGCCGAAGTGCGGGCAGAAGAAGCGGCCGAGATCATTGCATCCGGTGGCACGTTTACCGAGAGTGACCTGGCGCGGATCAGCGGGACCGGTGTTGATATTGTCGTCCGGGATGCTGATGGAACGCCGATTCTCCGGACGGAGAACGCAATTCCTGACCGGGTCGATGCTGATGAGGAGGTCTGGCAGATCGCATTGCGAAGCGGTCAGCCGGCTGGTGAGACGATCTCGGTGAGATCAACCTTTTTTCCGGAGCCGAACCCGGAGTTGCGCACCTACGAGCGGGTCTTTGTCCACGCCATACCGGTGTCGCCGTCCGGATCGGATGCGCGAATCGTCGAGGCAAGGATTCCTTACGATTCGGTTGGCAGTAGCTTGCTGCCAGTCGCGCCGCTGGCTGGATTGGCGGTGTTGGCATCCCTGCTGGCAATCGGCGGATCATACAGCCTGGCTCGCAGGGCATTTGCCCCGGTCAATGCAATGGTCGAGACAACCCGCGAGATCAGTGAGAGCAATCTCTCCCGCCGGTTGCCGGTACGCACTCGCTGGCGGAGAGACGAAATCAGCCGGCTGGCCTCGACCTTCAACGATCTGCTCGACCGGTTGGAAATGGCATTCCGCGAACGTGAAATGATTCTCTCCCGCCAGCGGCAGTTTGTCGCCGATGCCAGCCACGAGTTGCGGACGCCATTGACCTCGATCCTCGGTTACACCCGACTGCTCAAACACTGGGGTCTTGAGCATCCGGAAACGGCCCGGGAGAGCGTGGAAGCCATCGAACAGCAGGCAGCGCAGATGCACCGCCTGGTCGAGGATTTGCTGCGGCTGGCAAAGGGCGACGATCGCCTGGCCGTTGATCTCGAAGTCCGGAACCTGCCTGAGATTCTCGAACGTGCTGCGGAAACCGGCAGGACATTGGCCGCCGGCAAGGTGACAATCGAGCATCAGCTTGTTTCCGAACCGGTGATGGCTTCGGTCGATGAGGCTCTGGCCTATCAGGCCGTGATGATCCTGATCGACAACGCGATCCGCTACACGCCGCATGGAGGAACAGTCACCCTTGCTGTCCGTCGGGTGCAAGGGCGACCGGAGATCAGCGTCTCCGACACCGGTATCGGCATCCCGGAGGAGCACCTGCCGCACCTGTTTGAACGGTTCTACCAGGTGGACCGGGCGCGGTCATCTGGCGGCAGTGGTCTTGGCCTCGCCATCGCCCGGCAGATTGTCGATGCCCACAACGGTACCCTGACCGTCGAAAGTACGTCCGGCCAGGGTTCAACGTTCCGGATTTTGTTGCCGGCCGGCTAATACCCCTCGATCTTGTCGACGACGTTGCGGAGGTCTTCGTTCCGCTTGAACCGGCCGATGTTGTCGATCAGGATCTCCAGACCACGGGGCCAGTTGAACGGCGTTGACCCGGAGGTGTGGTTGGTGATCTGGACATTCTCCATGTCCCAGAGCGGTGAATCCTCAGGGAGTGGTTCAGGTGTGGTGACATCCAGACCGGCGCCGGCGATCTCGCCGGCCTGGAGCGCTGCGATCAACGCATCCTGGTCGATCACCGGCCCACGGCCGATGTTGTAGATGAACGCTGTCGGTTTCATCGCATTGAACGCGTCGGTGCTGAAGAGATGCCGGGTTCCCGGCGTCAGCGGAAGACAGGCGGCGACGTGGTCGCACTCTGCCAGGAAGTCGTGAATCTGGTCAGGTGTGTAGATCTGGTCGATGCCTTGGGGCAGGTCGGTGCCAATCCGGCGTAGTCCAATCACACGCATCCCCAGTGCGTTCGCCCGCCATGCCAGATTCCGGCCGATATCGCCGAGACCGGCGATACCCAGCGTCTGATTGCCAAGTTCAAAAATCGGCCGTTTTGGATTGCTCCACTCGTGGCGGGATTGCATCCGGGCGAGTTCCGGGAATCCACGAGCAAACCCGAGCATCATCGCCAACAGGTGTTCGGCAATATTTGGACCGCGAACCCCGGTGTTGTTGGTGACGGTGATCTCGCTATCGATCAGGGCCGGTGTTAGCAACCCATCGACACCCACCCCGAACGAGTGAATCCAGCGCAGGTTCGGTGCGCTGGCGAGCGTTGCCGCGTCGTAACTTCCCCAGCCGACGACGGCATCTGCATCCTGGATGTCGGTTGCCAGCTGATCGGGGTCTATGCAGACAGCAAGATCGATATCAGGGTGAGCATCGCGAATCTGCCGGACGTTGTCTTCTCCGATGTTGAAGGACAGGACGATTCTGGTCATAGTAACCATGGCTCCTTTCAAGCGCGTTGATAGCATAGGGAACCCGGCCACGTCCGGCAATTGGCAGATAGCACAAGAACCCCCGCCAGGTACGGCGGAGGTTCTTTCGTTGTGTGTCTGGCAGGAAAGTTATCGAGACTTGTCGTTGTCGCGATTGAGAGCCTTTTTGATGGAATCTTTGGCATCTTCGGCAGCGTCTTTTACCTCACCGACGGCGCCCTGGGCCTTGCCCTTGGCCTGGTCCAGCCGGCCTTCCTGCTCCATTTTCTCGTTGTCGGTCAACTTGCCGAGGCGTTCCTTGGCATCACCCTTGACCTCATTGACCTTACCTTTGATCTTGTCTTCTGTACCACTCAATTGAAATATCCTTTCGGCATGCGATCGATCACCTACGTTGAAGCGTACGGAGTATCCGGAAGTCAAAACCGGTTTAGGGTATATGCACCCCGGCGAGCCATCGGGGATAATGAATACCGAAACCCCTGACATGTGCAGATATGAGAGGACGATATGCAATGAGTGGAATGCCCAGGCAACCGCGAGACCTGAACCCGGCCCGGCCCCCGGAACGACAGGGAGATGGGCGTGAAATGCAGGGGCAGCGTTCGCCGCGCTCCTACGGCCAGTCTGCCACTCCACCAACGCCGGAAGAGGTCGAAGCCATCCAGAATATTGAAGATCTTACCGACGAACCAGTCCGGGAAGGTGACGAAGAAGCGGGCTCAACGGGCACCATTTCCGCATGGCAGAAGCGCAAGGACCGGGAGTTCGAAGACCTCGCCGGTGAGCCGATTGGCGACGATCCCAGCTAGTTTGTCCCGGACTCCTTGATGCGGCGGATCTTGATGTGTTGACGTAATCGCTCGATCTCGTCGCGATTAGTTCACCGGGACAAATGTGATTGCTGGCTGCGAGCACTAGGTAGGCATCTGTGCGAGGCGTAGAGCCTCGTCGGCCACATCTATAAGTCGTTCGATATCACGGAAATTGTTGAGTATGGTACTTGTTTCACGGCGATAGTAGTTATTGATCTCTCCTCGGTAGGAGAGCCAATTGAAGCTACCAGTGATTCCAAACTTGGTATCACATATGAGGATTTTCTCATGGGTTCCATTTATATTATGTATCCCAAGGCGATCAGAGTCTTGGGTACACCGCTTTAGCTCCTTGATGACCGGTTTTGTTTGCCAACGAAAGCGCTCTTTTTCTTCGTGGTTTCGTGGAGCGATTCCGTAGCCTATGTCTACCTGTACACCCCGCGCGATAGCGTCTGCGATCAGTTCGACAATTTGACTATCGACAGCGTGTCGGTTCATCCATGGCGAGATGACGATTACACGACTCTCTGCCTCTCTGAGGGCCCTCTCAAACCACTGACGATGATCTTCAGTTGGTAGAAATGTGACCTCACTGGACTGAAGGTCGGTCTCTAGTGATCGGTTCTCACGCTCCAGTTCGGTGATGCGCTCCAGGAGCTCTTCCATTTGGGCTTCATGGTTGAAAGTGGGCTTCTCTGAATCAATCGACCGCACAGTGCGAAGCTCGTATAGTTCTTGGTCGTTCACTAAATGGTCTTGAATGATTCTTGCGGCGTTCGTCGAGACTACACGATCCACTTTCCACGCGGGAACTCCGAGCTCCACGGCGTCCTGAGGTAACACTTGCGCCCCGCTGGACCACATCTCGTTGAGGACGACAGATTCTTCCGGCAGATACTCGAAGCCGCGGTAAGCTGCCAAGCGTTCTTCTGCCTTGCCGATTGACTTCATCACTACAACGTGAATGCCGGTTCGGTAGGCAATCCATGATCCTCCCAGACTGATAATATCTAGAAGCTCGGCGGACTCTAGATCCCCGTTTTTGTCCAATGCTTCGCGCACTGCGCTTCGAGAGAGATCACCAAGAGTGGGCGGTTCGCGTTTCGATAGGATGGGTGGTAATCCGCTCTCTCGAAACTGGTTGGGACGTAAGGTGCCCTGTACATCCGCGCTGACTGCTCCCGTCAACGGGTTAAACTCTAGATCATGGATCTGACGAGTCGGAACGGTCACTTTGCGCTCGCCCTTGAGGAAGCCATGTCCTTCGCGTGTAAGCACGAGTGGTCGGAGATTATCACCTTGCACGGCCGGGCCGAACTCCAAGAGATTGGCACCAATCAGGATTGCCCCGCTGTGGGCCAGGTCCTGTTCGTCCAGGCCCAATATGCGAGCAATTTCTGCAGATGTGTCAACTCCGGCGGCGACCGCCCTTAGAATGTATCGTCCGGTCACTGGCACTTCATGGTGTTCCAGCATCGACGCGACAATTTTGACGTGGTGTAACTTGAGTGCTGCTTCGAAATAGTGAGTTGATTGGTGCTCCGGAAAGTCACGGAGTACCTTCTCAATTAGTGCATCAATCATCAACACTCCCGAAGAGGTCCTGAGTGTCCCACACCGCACACGTCTCAGGATGTGCTCTCATATATTGAATGACCTTGGCGAACGGGTTGTCTCCGGGCGTGGTGGCCTTCTCAAGCATGTCTATGTCACCTACGACAACAAGGAGCTGCCGGGCTCTTGAAAGTGCTACATTCAGGCGACGCCTGTCCCGCATGAACCCTATGTTGGATTCCGGATTCGATCGAACAGCTGAGTAGATGATGATGTCCCTGTCTCGGCCCTGGAATGCATCGACGGTTGCTACCTCAATTTCCAGGGATGGCCACCGGTCGTTGCGGGTCGGCTGGATGCGGGCGTTGAGCGTCTGGGTCTGAGCAGCATACCCTGAAATGATGCCCAGTTCGCGGCGTTGTTCTCTAGATTCCTGTCTGCTTTCAATGCGTTCCAACATGCGAACGATAGCGTCACACTCGAGCAAGTTCTCGTAGCTAGCTCCTCGTCGGTTCTCCAGGCGTTGGCTCGACGCGCTTGTCGAGAGCCATAGAATGGGGGACTCAATCCAATCGATTCCGTGGGCGCGTTCTTCCGCCGTCACACCATGTTGCAGTTGGCCGTCGTAAAACACATCACTGATCATTCCCCCGATTCCAGGGTGCATCCTATGTTGGGAAACTAGAGTGGCAAGCGCATTTGGGCATTCATGTTCAGCATGCTTAACCAATGTTTCGAAGAGACTCTCTTCAAGATCTTCAATGTCCATACCCTGGGAGGCGACCCACTCAGGTGAAATGTCATCGTCAAGCATTGGAGGTAATTGATTCTCATCGCCGACGAGTACCGCACGACGGCCGCGAGTGAGTGGAATAAGTAGTTCAGGTGCAGTGGCACGCCCAGCTTCGTCAATGATAACCCAATCGAAAGTGAGGTTGCGTAGGTCACGCCCCCCGGAATAAACACACGTGGCCCCAACGACGTTTGCCCGCTCGAGGAGTAACGCTTCAAATTCGCGTTGGTGACCAACAACTTCCTTCCACTCCCTGATGAGCGCTCTTCGCTCCCAGGCAGTGTCACCAAGTGACAGGCGTTCGATTCCCTCAGCAATCATTGAGCGCATCTGCTCCACCTCAGCACGATCACCGGCGTGAACATCTACTTCCCGTTGCTCGGGAAGCAGGGAATGGATGGTTTTCAGGTGCCCTATCACCGCAGCCCTTCCATGAGCTATGTCTGATCGGCGATTAACTACCTTTGGATCGGCTTCAATCTCGTCACTGCTACGCCTCGTGGTGGCAACAAACGCCTGCAGCAGCGCCTCGTTCATCTCGATCTCGTCTAGCCACGCATCGCATTCTGCCAGCCATTCCAAGCAGTCCTCGAGGTCCGATACTCGTGTCCGTGTCTGGTCATCGAGTGCCACGTGGCTATCGGATGTGGGTGTTAGCTCGTCAAGTGCGACATCACAACGACCAAGTACCTCTTGCCGCCAGCGGGCTAGTTGTTTCCCGAGTGTGAACTCCTCAGCGCCCTGCCCAATCTTGTCTTCCCTGCCTATCCGGACGATCCTGTGGCTGTCAAGGAACGCGGAAAGCCCTTCGAGCACGTGATTCACAGCGATGTTTGACTGAGAGGAAACCAGAATCTTCGCTTGCGGATCTGCCAGCAAGATCTCACGAATTAATGCGACTATTGCGGTAGTCTTCCCAGTCCCCGGAGGACCTTTGATCAAGAACAGATCCCGTGCTGAGAGTGCTCGTTTGACCGCGTGTTGCTTGTCCTCGGTGAGTCTGACGATGTGATTGCTAGTGCTCGGGGTACTGTCGAATCTTGCGCGCTTCACGTCAATAAGGATATCCGAGAGGCGAGGGTTTGCAGTCGTTCCCTTTTCGATGGCTTTGATTGCATTGCGCTGTCTCGTCAGAAGTGACGCTATCTCAAACTCGTAGGGACGAAGCTGTCCGATTGCCGGTATGTCACCAAGGTCCGCCAACTTCCATTTGCTGGTGTGAGACCTTGCTACCCACAATTCATTGCCTTGAGCGCTCACTAGATCGCCCACTTGGAGAGGGTTTCCAACTTTGGGATTCCAAATGGCCAACGGCGTGCCTTCGGTCCATTCGAGTTCGTCAGGTATCGGACCCTGCAGAATGAAGCGGAATGATTCGGGGGCTGGTTCAACATGGACATAGGAGAGCCCAGCATCTTCACGTTGCAGGCGTTCCTGCTGAAAATTGAGCACCTTCCGCCAGTCGTCAACAAGCCCGCGTCGCTCGATATCGCGCTCCTTTTCAGTTGACTTCTTGCTGGCGAAGGACGCCAACTCATCGTAGAGATCATCTACTGCGCGAGTCAACGTATCGAGTTCGCTGGGATGGACCTGTCTCATTAGGTCATTCTTGGAGAGTGGTGCCCAGTCACGTTGCACGGAAGCGAAATGCTGGCGCCTGACCTCAAGCGTAGCGTCATACACGAGATGGATCGCGACGGCCGCTAGCGCCGGATATGTACGATGTCTCGTCAATAGGATTGCGATGTTGTGGTCACCAAGAATCTCGATACGATTGACGTCCTGCCTTCCAGGCGAAGCAAGACTCGCTGATACTGGCTTGAGATGGTCCCCTCCCATTTCCTGCCGCAGCCACTCCTTAGCTGCCTCAACATCGATATCTGCGATGAAGCCATACTCGTATAGCTCTTTGACAACTTTCCCCGTTACTTCCACGAGGACCTCGGGAGTTCGAGCTGTCTGACTATCGATAGCGGCGATGCGGCGGAGAACTTGAGTATCTGTTGGACGTTCCGTCGGATCAACGTTGAGCATGTCACCTAGGAGCGCTCGGAGATCTCCCGAGACCGACAAGGCTGCAATATCATCACCACTGGGGCCTGCACTGATTGGAGCTGATCCAGATAGCAGGTGGTAAAGGACTGCCCCCAGGGCATAAACATCGCATGCTTCAGTTCCGGGGTTCCCAATCTGCTGCTCGGGCGAGGCATACCCTGCGGTCCAGAACGCTCCAACCGTCATTCCTACCGAAAGCTCGTTCTTCAGACGGCTGATGCCGAAATCACAGAGCTTTGGCTCGCCCGTCGAGTTGATAAGTACGTTTGCCGGTTTGATGTCTCGATGAATGACGCCCTCGCTGTGTGCATGGACGATGGCGTCAGCAAGTTTCCTTGCAATGGGAATACACCATGACCAGTCCGGGTTATTTCGCTGTCGATCCATCTCCTCAAGCAGAGAACCCTCAACGTACTCAAGCACAACGAAAAAGGCGTTGTTGTGAGAGTCGTAGCCGCTGTTGAGTAGCTGGATGATATTTGGGTGATCGAGCCGGCCAAGCGCTGAAGTCTCGCGCCGGAAGAACTCCTGTCGCAACGCATCAGGATGTTGGGTTTCCAGAAGTTTTACTGCGACAAAGTCATTGTTAGCTCGCGTATCCTCAGCGAGATAGACTTGACTGAGTTGTCCTGTGCCTAGAAGTTTGCGCACAACATACCGATCGGCAATTGGTTGGTTTAGCGTTGGTTGTTGCCCAAAATTTGAAATCACGGTTTCCCAATCATCCGAGAGCTACCCCAGTATGCGCGGGCACAAATTGAGTATCAGCACCTAAATGTACCTATAGCATAGGCTAGTTGTCGCTGCAAGCAGAATGGTAGGTGAAACTTGATCAGATTTCTTGCGTGATCCACAATCCGGTCGACGCAGCGAAGGGCGAGCCTTCCCATTTGATTGAGCGGAGTTCACTCAGCCAGTTGGCGACGACCCCAGCTAGCTTGTCCCGGCCTCTTTGATGCGGCGGATCTCGATGTGTTGACGTAATCGCTCGATCTCGTCGCGATGGCCGGTGCCCAACCCGGAGCGGGTGACGTTCAGCGCGCCGGCAGCTGCGGCCAGCTTCAGGACTTCCTCTGGCTCGAGTCCGCGTGCCAACCCGGTGGCCAGTCCAGCGGTCATTGAATCGCCGCTCCCGCGAAACTCATTCGGTTCCAGCCGGGGCACGATAATCTCTGCGGCATTTCCCTCGATCATCGCGAGCGCCGGGTCTGCCGCACGAGACACCAGCACGCTCACCGCGCCATCATTGATGATCTTGCCAATGCCGCTCAGGATGCCCTCGACGCTGTTTTCAGCGGCAAAGCCATCTTCGAGCAGCTCTTCGTGGCTGACCTTCAGCATATCGACGCCGCCCTCAAGCACCGCGGTCAGATGCTCTCCGGAGAGATCGGCGACAATCCGTCCGCCATTGGTACGGACATCCGTCGCCAACCGGCGATAGAAATCGCCATCGAAGTCGTCGCCCGGATTCGGCCCGGTGAGCACAGTCACGGGCGCCTCCAGCCCGGCCAGTAGCGCTGCGCCATAGAGATCATCCACCTCATGACGGGTCAACTTGACCATTGGTGTCCGGACAATTTCGACTCGCTCACCACTGCGGCGATCGTGGATATATGCGCCGTTTGCGCCATTCATCGCAACAGGCTGAACGGTCACCCCCTCAGCCTCGATCAATGTTCGCAGCACCCGGCCGGTGTCGTCACCAAATGGTCCACAGAGTGTCACCGGCAGTCCGAGGCGGGCAACCATGCGCGCCACCCAGAATCCCTGACTGCCGGCGTGGAGGTGAATCTCCGGCTCGCCGGCAACGTTGTCTTCGATGGTAATCGTCAACATCGGTGTCGGTGCAAACACCACCACCGGCGACGTCGACAAGTGTCGATCCTTCATTCCACGCCCCTATCGCCCGTATCCAGTTACCAGATCATCGTACCGGTTGACGGCGGGGGACACGGTCTATGCCCGCACATCCCCCTGTGCCAGAATCCGGTCGGCACAGTGCAGGGCAAGGGCGCCGATTTTGGATGTGGGATTGACCGAACCGCTGGTGACGAAGGAGGAGCGTGGATCGTCACCCATGATTGCCCGGTCGTTTGGATGCAGTTGGTAGTGCGCCTGTACACCCGGCAGCCCGCTGGAGTCAGTCCGCGGCCAACCTGATGGGTGAGACCGTTGACAAATCCCTGGCCGGGATCGGTGTCGTAGAACGGCTGGCTGGCGGCAGGTGAAACGGGATCAGTGCCTGCCGTTCGCACGGAGAGATTTGATTGTCAGCGCCTTGAAAGGCTCCCTGCTACGCGAGCAAGACAGTTGCTATCTCTCCGTCGATGTCGAACCGTGTGCCGAACGGTTCGGAGAGGCGGGCGAAGTTGGCGAGGATCGTGGTTGCCTCGTCGCCTTCGGCGAGGCGCGGTATGCCACGAGCATGCATCGGCAGGCCAAAGCCGAGCGAAACCGGCACGATCTCGACCCGTGTGATGGATCCGTTGTCGAAGTGGCAGGTTGGGACGACGGTTTGCCAGTAGCGCGGGTCGGCGGCGAAGCCTTTGGTGCCGCCATCTTCGCGCTGGTAGGAGAGCATGCCGGGTGTCAACGCGGGGTCAATTCCGAAACGCTGGTAGGCGTCGGCCGGACTCTTGTAGACCAGGTCGTGCTGCTCGATGAAGTTGCCGAGGCTGTAGAAGATTGGTTTGCCCTTGTAAATCTCCATCCCGCGCAGCAGGTGCGG
>CAZRNC010000012.1:17986-19112 GCA_964601285.1 uncultured Thermomicrobiales bacterium
TTGAGGCCGGGCCGCCCCTGCATATCCGGTCGTTGCTCGCCGGCCTGATAGCCTTTTCCAAAGGTTGAACTGCACGAGAGCAGCCCAATACTTCCATGTGGCGTATCGAAGAATGCCGGCATGCGGGCCTCACCGAGGTTGCGACCAATCCCGGCATAGACGACACTGCGCGCATCCAACCGTTCGATCGTTGCCAGCACGCCCTCGACGCCGTAATCGAGCGTGTGGTTATGGGCGGTCGCGAACAGGTCGAAGCCCATCGCGACCAGATCATCGATTACCCAGCTGTGAGCAGCCAGATGATCCCCGCCGCTCTCCTGAACGGGATAGCCAACGAAGTCGTTCGGTATCGACTCAAGGTTTGTGAAGGCCACATCGGCGGCCTGAATCCGCTGCCGCAGGCTGGCTGCCTGTTCGTCTCCGGCACGGGACACGCGGCGGGTGATAAGGCTGTCCCCGGTTAACAACAGTGTGAATGGCTGGGTATGCGTCATCATCCTTCTCCGGTGACTCGTCACTCAATCGCGATCGGCAGTGACTATCATAGGTTACTTTCCGGGCTTGAAAGGGCGACAGAGGTGGGAATCAACCGGGCCACAGCGGCTCAGGGGCGGTGAAGCCGATATTATCTCCATGAGCCATCACAGGTTGATGTCAGCGAGTTTGGCCTAGGTTTGATTCTGGACGGACTGGAACGTCTTCGGCAGTGTGAATAGACAGGAACAGCAATGCAGGTGATGTTGGGCGATATCGAAGCTGCAGCCCGGCGACTGGCCGGCGTGGCGGTGCGGACGCCGTTGTTGGGGCTGCATGGACAGGACGACGTCTGGATCAAGCCGGAGGTGTTGCAGCCGGTCGGGTCGTTCAAGCTGCGCGGAGCATATAACGCCTTGAGCATGATGATGGAGGCGGGCGAGCTTTCGGAAGCAGCGACACTCAGCGCCGGCAACATGTCCCAGGCGGTGGCCTGGTCGGCCCGCAAGCTCGGTTTGCCGGCGACGGCGATTATGCCGGAGGGAGCACCGCAGGCGAAAATTGATGCGACCCGTGCCTATGGCGCGGAGGTCGAGTTCATCCCGCGAGACCAGATGTTTGCCGCGATGGAGGATGGCCGGTTTGATGACCG
>CAZRNC010000013.1:0-18554 GCA_964601285.1 uncultured Thermomicrobiales bacterium
GATCGGCTTGGTTGTCAGCCGGGTGGCGATTGGCGTTTTTGATCCGCTGCTGAGTGTCGACATGCTGCTCAACGAGGCGTCGACACCGTTTGTCCGGCACTTCTTCTATCTGGATATCATCCCGGATTTCGTCTTCATGGCGTTGCCGTTTCTCATCTGTTTTGTGAGGTTCAGGTAATGGCGTCTGCTTTGCGACAACTTCTCGACCTGCCGGCTGGCAAGCGGGTGCTGGTAGTCGGCGATCTCTATCTCGATCACTACATCTTCGGCAGTCCGCATGGCATCTCTCGCGAAGCGCCGGTGATGGTGCTGGACGAGCGCCGGCGGGAGGACCACCTCGGCGGGGGGGCCGCCCCGGCGCTGGCGCTACGTCAGCTTGGCTACGACGTTGCGATTGCCGGCATTGTTGGCGATGATCCGGAGGGGTTGCGGATTATTGACCTGCTGAAGGGGGCCGGGATCGACGCATCAGGTGTGCTGGTCGATTCCACCCGGCCGTCGACGGTCAAAACCCGGGTGGTTGCCGAGGGGTTCCTGCTCTTTCCGCAACAGATCATGCGGGTTGACCGGCAGCAGCGCCAACCTGTGCCGGCCAATGTCGAACGGCAACTGGTCGAGGGGATCCGCTCGATGCCGGTCGATGCGGTGCTGGCGTCGGACTACCGTTCCGGCGTGCTGACCGCCGCCGTTGTCGATGCGATCCACCAGAGCCGTGGCGTCCACGGCGCACTGGCGACCGTTGACTCACAGGGTGAACTGACCAAGTTCCACGGCTTTGATCTGGTGAAATGCAACCAGGCAGAAGCCGAGACGCTGCTTGGCCAGACCATCGGTGATGCGGCGTCCCGCGCCCGGATGCTGACCGACCTGCGCCGGCAACTCGATTGTCGCTGTCTGGTCGTGACTCGTGGTGGCGATGGCGCAAGCGTCGTCACAGCAGCCGAGTATCGCGACATCCCGGCAGTCAACCGCACCGAGATCTTTGACGTAACCGGCGCGGGAGATACCGTCGTCGCTGCCATGACGGCCGGCCTGCTGGCCGGTGGGTCGCCGTTCGATGCCGCAGCCCTCGCCCAGGTTGCCGCCGGGCTGGTTGTCCGCCGCTGGGGCAATGCCCAGGCGGGCCGGGATGAGATTCTGGCCGCACTCGACGGAGACCGCTGATGGGCACCATTGTCCAGGCTGGTGAACTTGCCCTGCTTGGCGAACAGATGCGCAGTGCCGGCTTGACCGTCGTCTTCACCAATGGCCATTTCGACCTGCTGCATGTTGGCCATCTGCGCTACCTGCAAGCTGCCAGGGCGCTGGGCGACAAGCTGGTGGTTGGGGTCAACGACGATCGGATTACGACGGAACGCAAGGGACCGGATCGTCCGATTCTTCCCGAAGGCGAACGGGCGGAGCTTCTGGCCGGACTGGCATGCGTCGACTATGTGACGATCTTTCACGAACCGACCGCCACCGAGACGATCACCTTGCTGCGTCCTGATATCTACGTCAAGGGGGGCGACTACGCTCCCGGCGGTGCAGCGTTGCCCGAGGCCGGGCCGGTGGAGTCCTATGGGGGCAAGGTCGTCATCCTGCCGCTGGTAGAAGGGCGCTCGACCAGCGAGATCGTGCAGGCGATTCGTGAAGGCAGGCCGGTCCGGTGAGCAACACGCCGGACTCCGGCGACGCTCCCCCCGGCGGACAATCCGTCGGGATTGCAGCCCTGCTATTGATGGCCGGAACCATCCTCTCCCGGCTGCTCGGGCTGATCCGCGAACAGGTCAACTCCCATCTCTTCGGCGTTGGCGACACGATCGCGGCGTTCACGATTGCCGACAACATCCACACCATGCTCTTCGACCTGGTGATGAGCGGCATGATGCAGGCGGCGCTGGTTCCGGTGCTCAGCATGTATGTCGGGCTTCACCAGCGGGAAGAGCTGCGCCGGATCACCGGTGCGCTGCTGACCCTGACGCTGATCGTCGTAGGTTCGGTCGTCGTTACGCTGATGGTCTTCGCCCCCCAGGTGGTGACCGTGATGACGGCGCTGGGTGGTGGGGAACAGGCGCGGAGTGAGGAGACGGTCGCACTGACCATCGAGCTGGTGCGCTGGATTCTGCCGTCGGTCCTCTTGCTCTCGCTTTCGGCGGTGCTGATGTCGACGCTCTATGCGCTCCAGCGTTTCACCCGGCCATCGTTGTCGCTCTCGGTCCGCAACCTGGCGATCATCACCGTCACGCTGTTTCTCGGCCGGACCGCGCTTGAGGTTCGCTCGATCGTTCTCGGTATCGCCCTTGGTGCTGTGATGATGATCCTGATCCAGTTGCCGGCGTTGCGCGATGCGATGCCCCGGCCGAACTTTGGATTTGGCCATCCAGCCATCCGGCGGATTTTCTGGCTTTACCTGCCGATTTTCATAGGACTGCTGGTCAACACGATTGCGTTGATCGTCGACCGCAACCTTGCCTGGCGGATTGGCGAGAATGCGATCGGTGCAATGCGCTATGCCACCGCGATGAACCAGATGGTGCTTGGTCTGGTGGCGGCTGCGATTTCGTTGGCATCGTTACCCGCGCTCTCCCGCCATTTCTCCAGCGGCAATGAGGATGCCTATCGCGGCACGCTTGCCCGTGGGATGCGGATGGTGACCGTGCTGGTTGTCCCGGCGGCGCTGGGGCTGGGAGTGCTCGCCTGGCCGGCGGTGCGGTTTGTTTTCTTCCATGGCGAGACGACCGAAGCCGGCGCAATCGCGATCTGGATCGCCCTGCTGGTCTACCTGCCGGGAACGTTCTTTGCGGCGTTCGACCAGATTCTGATTTTCGCCTGGTATGCCCGTCAGAACACGCTGACCCCGCAGCTCGTTGGCGTGGCGGCGATTGGCGTCTATTTCCTGTTCGCCTTCGGGTTGACCAGCGTACTCACCGGTGAATACGGGCAGATGGCTGGTCTGGTCGGGGCGAACTCTGCCCAGTTTATCTTCCATGCGCTGGTGATGATCTTCCTGCTGCGCCGGATTCTTGGCCGGCGGGCAGATGGCTCGCGGATCCGGCTGGATGATGGCCAGTTGTTCCGAACGTTGAAGGTGTGTCTGGGTGTGGGCGTGGTCATGGCCGCGATTGCCGGCGGTGCCGCCTGGTTGCTTTCGGTGGTGATTCCGTCCCCGGATGGTGGGCTGACCAGCTTCCTGCGTGACGGCCTTGTCCTGGCGCTCCCGGCTATGGTGGGCGCGGTGGTCTACGGCCTCGGCCTGCTCCGCTTCCAGGTCGAGGAAGCCCACCTCATCCGCAACCGGTTGATGGGCGTGTTGGGGCGATAGCACGTGGCTATTGTGTTTTTGTAGGGTGGTCCAACCATGGAGTACAGCGCAACGTTGCAATAGTCAGGGCGCGCCAGGTTATACGTGTCATCCTGAGCGAAGTCGAAGGATCTCGAGCCTCGGAACTATCTGGGTGACGGCAAGTCGCATGAGTCGAGATCCTTCGACTTCGCTCAGGATGACATATCTACCTTGGTGATTCTTTCCATAAGTAACGACGTGTGGAGTCTGTCAATAATGCTGATTCGAAGATTTCTCGTGGTAGTTGAACGGTTTACCAAATGAACGATACCTACGATGTCCTGGTGGTTGGTGGACGGTGTGCCGGGAGTGCGGCGGCGATTGCGCTGGGCCGGAAGGGGTTCCGGGTGCTGCTGGTTGAACGCCAGCGGATGCCATCTTCGATCATTTCGACGCATGTCCTCTGGCCGGACGGCGTGGCTGCGCTGGAGGACCTCGGTGTGCTCGATGAGGTGCTGGCGACCGGCTCACCGCTGGTCGATCACTTCCGGCTCTGCCACGGTGAGGATGTCGTTCTGACCGATCTTGCTCCATACCGTGGACATTCCAGCTTCCTCTGTGTCCGCCGGCACCTGCTGGACGGCATCCTCTTCGAAGCAGCCCGGCAGACGCCCGGCGTCGATGTGCAGGACGGTTGCCGGCTGGATAGCCTGATCTGGACGGACGGCAAGGTCACCGGCGGCCGGTTGGTCCAGGCCGGCAATGCTCGTGACGTGAACGCAACGCTGGTTGTCGGGGCTGATGGGCGTGATTCCACGGTGGCGGCCGCGGTTGGCGCAGTCGAGCGCGATGTCGTCGATCCGGGGCGCTACTGGTACTACGGCTATTTCGCTGATGCCGATGAACCGGAACCGATGGCGATGACTGATTCCGGGGCAGAGACTGATACGGTCGTCTCGATCCGGACCGATTCCGGACTCCAGATGGTTGTCTATGCTGCCTGGATCGAGGATTTTCAGGAGATGCGGTCGAATTTCCGGAAGAACTATCTCGAACGGATCAACCGCCACCCGGTGATCGCCCGGATGCTTGTGCCGGCCCGGCTGGTGTCACCGGTCTACGGGTTTCCCGGTGTGCGCGGGTATTATCGTGATCTGCATGGGCCTGGTTGGGCGCTGGTAGGGGATTCCGGACACCAGAAGGATCCGATCGTGGCTCGTGGCATCAACGATGCGTTGATGAGTGGGCTTGATCTGGCTGAGCGGGTTGCAGGGGGGATTACTGAAGTGGCTCTTTCCGGCTATGCGGATGGTGTGTTGCAACAAACGGCAACGACCACTCGCACGGCCAGAATGTTGGCCCGGCCCGACCGGCACATGAGTGCCGATCAGGCCAGGGTTCTTGGTGCTGAAGTCAGTACACCAGAGGGTCTCCGCCGTGTACTCGGATTGGAGTACGGACTGGTGAGTTTCGGTGACCTGTTTGGGACCGGTCGCGATGGTGTTGTCGAGGAGACCACGGAGCAATGAGTGGAAGTACGCTGCGCCGGGTCGGAAACTGCCCTGATTTTCGCAGGGCAGATTTTTGAGACTCGAGTGACCAATGGTCGCGATTAAGAGGTCTGAAAACGGGCGTTATGAACCTCGTTGTTCTGGCGGATTGCTATACGCTACTAGTCGATGGCTTCTACATTGACTGCGCGGCGTCGCGAGGGATCGCGTGGGTCCGGCTCTTCGTCGAAGGTTACTTCCTGGCCTTCGCGGAGCATGTCGAAGCCTGAGCCGCCGACTGCGCTGCGATGGAAGAACAGGTCGTTCCTGCCATTGGTGCCTTCTGGTGAAAGAAAGCCGAAACCTTTATCATCTCGAATTGTTCGAATCGTTCCTGTCGCCACGGGCGAGAGTCCTTTCGTGCGTCGTTCCACTCATAGACAGGGTATCACGTTGCGCGTAGCAAACGTGCATATGTCCCTAAGCGTTTTCTCAGATTCCGTGACCAAATGTCACGACTTCTACATATCGTCGACTGGAGAAACCCGCACCGCACGTTGCCGCGAAGGATCGCGTGGGTCCGGCTCTTCGTCGTAATTGACTTCCTGACCTTCTCGCAGCATGTCAAAGCCGCCACCTTCCACCGCGCTGCGATGGAAGAACAGGTCGTTCCTGCCCGTTGTACCTTCGGGTTGGATGAAGCCAAAACCCTTGTCGTCTCGTAGGGTTTTGATCGTTCCTGTAGCCACAGTGGCACGTCCTTTCCTGATTGCGTTCACCCAACTTCAAGGTAACACAATCCCGGTACACAAAAAGGCACACAAATGGAGTAGATCGTTTCGGGGAACGAGGGCCGGTTTGCGCATGCCGGCCCGGGTTGGGAAGGTGGCCACCAGTGAGTCCGGCTGTATTGCGTAGAGGCGACTTCGAACGTTGGAAATGCCCCCGAAGGGGTAGGGGCGCATTGCAATGCGTCCGCGCTCGATGCCACGATGTTCAGACCGGAGCAGAGCGTTTCATCTGTCATCCTGAGCTTGTCGAAGGATCTCGAGCCTCGCAACCTTCCACGTGAAGGCAAATCTCATGGCTCGAGATCCTTCGGCTTCGCTCAGGATGACACATAAAGAGGCAGGTGCAAGCCAAAGCTGGAATGTGTCCCAGCAGCGGACGCATGCGATGTGTTCCTACATCCGCCGGTACAGGTTCCCGCCGGAGAGCAGGCGGTCGATGGTTCCGGCATCGTTGGCCAGGAACGTGACCGGGCCGGCGCCTTGCAACGTCAGGAAACGGTCTGGCGCGACCGCGATCAGTCCGGTCGATGGCTCGTTCGGAAACTCCGGTGTGTAGGGCTGGGCGACCAAATGCTCGCCGCTGTCTGTGATCGTCATACTCGCGGCGCCAAAGGTGTATTCGCCGCTATACCGGCTGCGCTCGGTGCTGTCGGGCTGCCTGGCACTGGTCCGGATTGGCAGCGGGTCGGAGATCGACTCCCGGAAGAGAGGCCGCCCAAGGATGCTGCCAGCCAGTTGTTCCGCAAGGTCGCCGGCCTTTGCGCCGCTCAGGTTGGTCAGGACAACCGCGCCGATCCCTTCGCCAGGCAACATGAGCGAGTGGGTGGCAACACCGGCCAACCCGCCGCTATGCTCAACAACTTTCAGCCCCTCATGCCAGGCGATCATCCAGCCGAGGCCATAGCCCCAACCGGAATCGCCGTAGGGCATCGAGATGGTGTGCGTCTGTTCGAGCGAGCCCGAGGAGAGCAGCGGATGGTTCGCATAGTCCATCGCCAGAATCTGACACCGGGCCAGATCAACGGCGGTACTGACGATACCGCCAGTCGTCAGGTAGATGTCGTAGTTGTCCGGCAGCCAGGCAGTGTCCAGACCGTCGGGAGTTGGGATATAGCCGGTCGTCCGGTCTGCTGCCTGTTTCCAGGGCAGGAAGTTGGTGCGGGTGTTCTTCAGCCCCAGTTTCGCAAACACCTGCTGCTCCAGGAATTCGTGCAGTGGCATATCGCTCTGGAGTTCGATCAGATGCCCCAGGGTAACGTAGCCCTCGTTGCAGTAGGACCAGGCTTCGTTTGGCTGTGATTGCAGCTCGACATCCTGCAGCCTGCTGATCAGGTCTGCACGGTCGCGGTATGGACTCGGGCCGGTCCACATCGCGTTCTGGTGGCCGGTGCGGCCGATGCCGCTCTTGTGACTGAGGAACATCCGCGGGGTCATCTTCCGGCTGGCTTCGGCATCTGCCACCCGAAACTCTGGCAGCCAGGTCTGGACCGGTTCATCCAGCGCCAGCTTGCCCTCTTCGACCAGCATCATCACGGCCATCCCGGTGAACGATTTGGTCAGTGATGCAATCGGCGAGATCGTGTTAGCGGTCATCGGCAACTGCTCTTCGACGTTCCGGTAGCCGAAACCACCCGATGCGACAATCTCGCCGCCATCGACCAGCGCTACCGAAACGCCGGGCACGTCTCCATCAGATCGAAACGCCTCGATCATTTCGATCTGTTCGTTTGTGAACGTCATGTTTTGAACTACTCCTTGACTGCCGCCAACACACGCTGGATGAAGCCGTCGGCGGCGTCGCGGGCGATCCAGCGGATGACGACGGTCAGGTCGTTCTCCGGCTCATTCCAGATGAGGTTGGTTCCCTTGCCGACCGCATAGAAGCTGCTCTCGGTCGCGCTGGGAAACAGCACGTGGTCCGGATTGGTCCACCACATGTAGGCGTAGGCCGGGTTCAGCTTCGAGGGGGTCGTTGCCATATCGACCCACTTTTCGGAGACGAGTTGCTTGCCGTCCCAGTTGCCCTTGCGCAGGAAGAGATAGCCAAACCGGGCATGGTCGTAGGAGCTTGCCCAGACTCCACCGCCCCAGTGGCCACCACCGCTGACCGACTGCATCTCCTTGCCGTCAATCGTCGTCCAGGAGTTGCGATAGCCGTGCCACACCCAGGTGTCGGACGCGCCGATCGGGTCCATGATCTCCCGTTTCAGCACTTCCGGCAGTGGTTCCCTCAACATCTGGAGCGCGCAGAGCGCCGCCCGGTTAACCCGGACATCGTTGTATTCATAGAAGGTACCCGGTGGGTTGAGTGTGCGGTCGCGGCCCTCGCGGCGGTCCGCCAGGTCCGGCTTGTCCCAGAGCACGCCTTCCCACTCGCTGGTCTGCTGGAGCAGATGCTCCCAGGTGATCGTTGAGTTGTGTTCCGAGTCGAACTGGCCGTCGTCGATATAGTCCTTGACCAGGTCGTGAACATCGCGGATCAGCCCTTTGTCGTAGGCCAGCCCGATCATCGTCGAGACGTAGCTCTTGGCCACGCTGAAGGTCATATCTACCCGCTCGGCGTCGCCCCACTCGCCGACGATGTAGCCGTTCTTCAGGATGACGCCGTTGACACCGGTGCGCTCCTTCGTCGGCCCGACGATTTCGTTGAATGGATGGTCGTTGATCGGGTCGCTGCCGAGCGTGTTCGGAATGTCCCGCGATTCCTTTGCCTCGTTGGCGGTGGCAAACTCCATCGCTTCCTGGAGTTTGGCGCTATCCATCCCCAGTTCTTCCGGCGTCTTCCGTTCCCAGTCCTTGTCGCGTCCTGGATAGTAGATGTTGTCGGTCATCTGTCATTGCTCCTTCACTATTCGACTCCGGCGATCATAGACCGAACCCGTCCTGGACGGAAGATGGAAGCTTCGCCCGCCGGGGGTAGGGGCGCATCGCATTCGTCCGCCGTTGGACACCTGCAACGTTCGATCAGGAACCAACCCGCCTGCGCTGTCATCCCGACGAAGGAGGGATCCGTACTCTTGGGGTTACGGATCCCTCCTTCGTCGGGATGACAAACAAACACGCATGTGTAAGACAAACCCGGTAGGCGTTGCAGGCGGACGCATGCGATGCGCCCCTACCCCCGGCGGGGAGGCTGCCCTGTGCAACCTGCGCAAGTGGTTATTCGGCCACTGCCAGGCGGTAGAGCGTGCCGGCGTACATGTCGGCGAGCAGGATCTCGCCGGCGGAGTCAAGACCGAAGGCGGAGATGTTGCGGCCGCTTTCCAGCAGCAGGCGGGATTGCCAGCCGACGTCATCAGGAGCCAATGCCCAGATGTTGCCGCTGCAGAAGTCGCTGAGGAAGTAGATGCCGGCAAGTTCGGGGTAGGCTCCACCACGGTAGACATCGCCACCGGTGACCGAACAACCGAACCCGTGGTCGTATTCGAAGATCGGCAGGACGAGGCCGGCGGCGTCGCAACTATCGGATTCGAAACACTCGCTGCCTTCCATCATCGGCCAGCCGTAGCTTTCGCCGCCAGTGCTGTCTGCCGGTTGCAGGTTGATCTCCTCGATCCGGTTCTGCCCGACATCGGCGATGAACAGATCGCCGGTCTCGCTGTCAAAGCTGTAACGCCATGGGTTGCGCAGTCCGATCGCCCAGATTTCATTCAGCACGTCCGGATCGTCGATGAATGGATTGTCCGCGGGAATGGCATAGGGTTCGCCCCCATCGACATCGAGTCGAAGCATCGCGCCGAGCAGGGTCTGGCCGTTTTGCGCCTGGTCGAAGGTGTCGCCGGAGCCGCCGCCGTCGCCGGTTCCGATATAGAGGTAGCCATCGGGGCCGAACTCCAGGTTGCCGCCGTTGTGGTTGTTTGCCGGCTGTTCGATCTGGAGCAGCACCATTTCGCCGCCGGAGTCTGCCTGATCACGGGCGTCGTTGGCCTGGAAGCGGGAGACGACAGTATCGCCGTGCTGGTCGGTGTAGTTGACATAGAGCAGTCCGTTTTCGGCGAACGACGGGTGGAGTGCCAGCCCGAGGAGTCCCTGTTCCGGTGCGTCTGCATTGACCCGGTCGCGGATATCGAGCAGCTTCTCCGGTGATACCTCGCCATCGAGCAGGATCGCAATCGTTCCACTCTTCTCAACGATGAACAGGCGGTCGCTGCCGTCTGGCACAGCGATGATACCGACCGGCATTTCCAGTCCGGTTGCGAACTCTTCGAGCGTGATTTCGAAGGTGTCCAGATCAAAGCCCGGCGTTTCGTGGGTCGGTTCTGGCGTCGGGTCTGCCGGGACGATAGCCGTTGGTTCATCGACGGGGCTGGTTGGTTCTTCAACCGGCGTAGTGGTCGGCTCGTCAACGGTGCTGGTTGGTTCAGGTTCGGTGGTAGAGGTGCTTGCCGGGGGAGAGGTGGCTACCGCGGTTGCCGTCGGTTCGCTATCATCGGCGCAAGCGGTTAGCAGCATGAGCGCAGCCGTCAGCATCAAGAGGAATACCGTTCGAACCATCTGGACCATCTTCCCGTTCATTCACCATTCAACTGTTTGAGGATACCCGCCCAGGTGGTTTGATATGGTCCTGGAACGATATGCATCGCCCGTTTTCCGGAGGAGATACTGCACCCGATGACCGAGGAAAAGCGCCGGCTTGTGGTTGAAGTTGATGAGGGCCGTTGCATCGGCGTGGGCTACTGCGTCGATTGTGCCCCGGGTGTCTTCCGGCTGAATTCCCGCCGAGTTGCCGAGGTGATCGACAGCAACGGTGCCGACGAAGCGGCGATCTTCGAAGCCGCCATGAGCTGCCCGGTCGATGCGATCTTCGTTGAGACTGAAGATGGCGAACAACTCTGGCCGCGGTAGGTTCCCTCTGACAACCTGATTGTATGGGCAACCCCCCGCAGGGGTAGGGGCGCATTCCAATGCGTCCGCGTGCAACGCCCACCGGCGCTGGCCCACACATACCTCGCACACCGTCATCCCGAGCGAAGTCGAGGGACCTCGAGCCTCGAAGCTTGATGTCACCAATAGACGTAGCCGCGCAATTCATTGCGCCCTTGTTTGACACCAGGGCGTTGGACAGGCGCAATAAATTGCGCGGCTACGTCTATAAGCCACTGTGGCAAAGCCGCTGTGGTCCGGTACTCGGAATGACAGATAAACGAGTCGGCTCCGGCTTGAACATCGGCGGTGTCCAACAGCGGACGCATGCGATGCGCCCCTGCCCCGGCGATACTTGATGCGAACGTACGCATGTACGGACGTGACATTGCGGAATAGGTGTGCTATTATCTGAGTGTACGTACACTATCGTGTATGGAAAGTGATTTCAGATGAGAACGATGCGAAGCAGTGTGACGCGCGAACAGGGCTACAGCCTCGATGAGGCCGCGGAGTTCCTGGAGTTTGACCGCAAGACCGTCGAATACTGGTTGCGGATGGGTCATCTGCACGGCGACTGGGATGGCCGTCGATCCAATTGGGTCATCAGCGCTGAAGCGCTGGTGGAATTTCTCCGGGAGTCAGGTGAGCCGGTTCCATATGGTTCCCGCTATCGACCACACCCGGCTACGGCATCCACCGGGTGGATCACAGCCGACTTCCCGGGGAACTAAATGTTTGAGTCCTCAACATTGGCGGGTCTGGACAACCCGCAGCGAGGTTGCCCACACAACCTCATAGACAACCGGCAGGCCCCACACTTGCCGGTTACCTCTCTCTACCCTCTTCTCCATCCACTTGCCGGACCGGCCATGCTCGTCCTCTCACCAGGAACGCATGGCCGGGGCCACCCCGGCTCAGGCAGGGTGTAGCGCCTCGATCTGCTGAATGTGATCTGCGTCGTGATCGATCATCATTTCAACCGTGCTTTCGACCGAGACCATTCCCGACGGATGGTGGCCGGCGCTCTCCCAGAGATTCAACGCCAGGCTCATCAGTGTAGAAACTGTTTCGCCACGTAGCTCATTGAATGCAGCAAGGTTTGTGGCGACATCGTTGTTCATCATCGGTTCCTGCCGGGCGAACGCATCCGCACCGAATGAACTGAGATATGGCTCTTTCTCACGCAGCAGCTGGTTGATGCGATCCAGAAAATAGAACTCGGTTGCCGCCAGGTGGCCAATCACCTGGGCAGCGTTCCACTCTCCTTCGGGAGCATCGCCGGCGTCGACGGCAACTTCCTTGAGCTTGGTCGGTGTCTGCGCCAGCAGGTCAATCAGTTCCCGATACTCATCCAGCATGTTGGATGCTTTCTAGTTAACCGCAGCAACAATCTGCCATGAAACCCCGAATGGATCCATGAACCTGAAGGCACGCGGACTGTCTTCCTCAATCGTGTACGAGCGGAACAGCGCGTTGCCGCGAATCTGGTTCTTGGTGTCGGCCGGCACGCTCAGGCTGATATAGGCAACCCGTGGCTCGTGGAGCACCTTACCACCGCCAACGTTGATCAGCACAATGCTGACCGGGCCGTTTGCCAACCGGACGAGTTCAGGGAGTGTGCCGGAGCGGATACCCTCGTCGTAGTCATAGTCGGCTTCCAGGTGTCGCCAGGTGTCGTCGTCACGCATGGCGCGGTAGCTGACGGCCATGCCAAAGAACTCGCGGTAGAACGCCTCGGCGCGGGCGATGTCCCGAACCTGGATGGCGACATTGTCGAATTCGCCCAGATCCAGTGTGGTTTCCGCCGGCACAATGGCGGTATCGTCGGCCAGACGGCCACCGTATGGAACATCCGCCACTCTGGCGCCTCCCTCCATGATCGTATCGATGGGATGGTTGATTCTCGCAACTGTGTTTTCAAACCAGTATTGATCGCCTTGAACGGTATGACGCAGCGATCTCGCGTCGTAGTCGCTCAGGGTAATGCGTGGTCCCTTGTGGGCGGTGAGATGCACGTGGCCAAGTTGACCACCGGAGCCGGCCCAGTCGTAGATGGCATCCAGCACGTTCAGTGTGTGGCTGACTACGGTGAGTTCAACGATGGAGTCATCCCGGCGGAGAACTCGCGGTCGCCGTTCGAGCCGTTCAATCAAAATCTCGGCGTCCGGTGTATTTTCGACCGCAATCTTGGCGTCCCGATGCACCGTTTCGGGCACCTCCAGGACGAACCGGTATGGCATGCAGTGGCTCCTCTCCCCGGGCTGCAAACTCCCCCATGACGCTCACGCCCGAGCGCAACAAGGATTGTAGCATCAGAGCCATTTTTCGCGCTTACGGGTTGGGGACCGAGACAACCCCATGCTCGGTGGTCACCAGCAGATCTGTTCCCTCGTTGATAATCTGGATGTCCAGCACCGGTATTCCTGCATCGACGGTCCGATAGAGTGCCCAGGTGCCGCCATTGTCCTGCGAGATGTAGAGACCGCGAACCGTGCCGGCATAGATCCGGTTTACATTGAACGGGTCGATCACCACAACCCGGATGCCGAAGCGCGGGTTTGGCCGGCGAGCTGCTGGTTCCCGGGTAGGCTCCGCGTCCGGGTCAACGGTGACGGATTCCAGCCCGATACGGCTGCTGGTCCAGTTTTGACCGCCATCCATTGACACGTGAATACCATCGCGCGCGCCGACGACCAGCCGGTTGGCGTCAGCATCGAGTGCCGCCAGCCCTTCGGTCTGAATAATGACTGCTGAAATCACTGGTTCGTCCGGGGTTGTCAGCCGTAGCTCTCGCACCTGGCTCTTGCCCTGGGTTGAGATACCAACCACCAGCAGCCGCTCGCCGACCACAACCAGGTCGATGATCTCGTGGCCCGCCAGCGGCTGAAAGTAGCGCCAGGTCTCCCCGAGATCGGTCGAGATGGTCAGCGAACAGTCGGTGCCATAGAGCACGTTCTGGAACACCGGGTCGATCGCCAGCGGGCGGATGTTCTCGCCGTTTGGCCGGGTCTCCCAGGATTGGCCGTTGTTTGTGCTTACCTCAAATGGTGTCGGATCGGAAAGCTCGGCGCTGCCACAACCGGGATGATTGCCCCGGAAGAGCCGGTCTGTGACATTCGGGTCGACCAGCAGCTTGCTGGAGCTGTAGGGCGTGCCGGTCGCGACCCATTCACGGCTGCGCCAGAAATAGAGCTGTTCGGTGGTGAGTGCATAGAGCGCGCCCTGGGCTGGATTCGGCACGAGCATCCGGCGGACGACTTCATCGTTGATCATGAGCAGATTGCCGGAGGGAGTGATCGGCGTTGCGGTCGGCGCTCCGGCTTCGATCGTCGCCGTTTGCCGGGCTGTCTCGGTAGTGCATCCGGCCAGCAACAGTATCAGGCAGAGCAGAATCGAGGGTACACATCGCCGCCCGCTCCGACCCCGCCGGCCGAACACGGGCAATCGGGCGAAGATTGGACTGGCCAATAGTCGTCGAATCACCTGGAATCTTCCACTCGGGCACACTGGCGACTATGCCGCTCCTTGCCGGATGTCCCGACGCCGGCTAATTTCGGCGCGAGTGCGCGAGAGTTTCGCCCGTAAACCATCCGGAGAGCGATAGCGCAGTCCGCGGTGCCCAATTTCTCCCTGAGACACATGATACTTCTGAAATGCAAGTTGGGCAGCAGTTCGGATAAACCTCCGGTGGAGAATCCAGAGCGCCGGGCCGCCGGAGCGTAGCGCATCGAGCGATGCCTGGCGTCGTGCCCGCCCGTCAGAGATCTGGTAATACTCTGCTGGAGTGATGATTCCGCGTTCCACTTCTTCACGAAGTTCATGGCGGATGATGATCAATTCCCGCCGGCTGGTGATCACCGCAATAATGACGATTGCTACAAGACCCGGCAAAATAAAGAGCATTGGTTCAATAAAGATAATGATCGCTAGTGCGAGGAGAATATCTTCGTCGGACGTGTACTGGCCCACGGCCCAGGCAGTTCCGTTCCAGAGCGCATGCTGGAGCATCGCCAGCAGCAGGCCTGCCGCCGGAACCAGGAACCGTGCCTTGCCGACGCCGTAGCGACTGCGTGCCCAACCAAGCGACGCCCCGAACGTTGCAGTATAGAGCGCGTGGCCAAAACCACCGAGCACGACCCGCAGTACAAAGAGGAAGCCGATACCAATCACGCCGGCATCGAAATAAGCCCGGCCGAAGTAGATGATGTTTTCGGTCATCGCAAAGCCAAGGCCGACCAAGGCGCCGTAGACGATGCCATCGAGCACGTTGTCGAAGTGGCTGCGGAAGAGCAGCAGGATCAGCAGCAGTGCCGAGCCTTTGAAGATCTCCTCGAAGAATGGTGCGGCGATCACCACCCCGACAAACTCGCCGGCCTCCGCTCCATAGGCAACCGTCACGGCAAGCCCGGTCAGGCTGTTGAAGACATAGCTGAAGACAATGGCAACGATTGCTCCCCAGAGGAACGCCGCCAGCAGGAAGAACCAGGGTTCCTTTTCATTGCGATCCAGATAGAGCACCAGCATGCTGTAGACGGCGGCCGGCACGACCGCTGCGACGATGCTCAACGCCAGCCCGACCGGATCAGGAACCTCGATAATCAGGATCAACGCGGTACACACGACAAGACACCCGAAGAGCGCCAATCCTCCGAGCGTTGCGAAAACGATCAGCAGGTTCCGCCGCTGACGCCGCTGCAGTTCATCCGGGAACATGGTTCCACACGCGGTGCAGAACCTGGCATCCCCTTCTCGTGCCGCGCCACATGTGGTGCAGACGTTCATCAATCCTCAAACAGGTTTCTGGCCCGCGCAACGGGCTGATTGTATGGGGATGCCGCGTTCGGGGCAATAGTTCACCTGCGCGGCGGTTCTCCATCGGCTAGGATGAAGCTCAGGAGTTGAGGGAGATGGGGAGAACATGACAACCATTCAGCGCCCGGAAGATCGTTTCGGTTTCCGGATGGGCGCAGAACGCAAACTGGTCCGCTGGCCGGACATGCTGGCCTACTATCGCGACATCGCCAGCCAGAGCGACCGGCTGCTCTATACCGACCTTGGCGAGGCGACCGAGGGCCAGCCGATGGTCTTGCTGACCATCTCCTCTCCGGAGAACCTGGCAAATCTCGAACGCTACCGGGACATCCAGCAACGGCTGGCCGACCCGCGGGGCGCTGATCCTGCCGAACTGGAATCGCTGGCAGGTGATGGCAAGTCGATCGTCCTCATTACCTGTTCAATCCATGCGACCGAGGTCGGCGCGGTCCAGATGACGCCGGAACTGGTCTACGAACTGGTGACCCGGACCGACCCGGAGGTGGAACGCATCCTCTCCGAGGTCATCCTGCTGCTGGTTCCGTCGCTCAACCCGGACGGGATGGAACTGGTTGCCGATTGGTACGAGCGGACGCTGAACACACCCTTCGAAGGAACAGCCCCGCCAACGCTCTATCACACCTATACCGGCCACGATAACAACCGCGACTGGTTCATGTTTACCCAGGTTGAGAACCGGATCGCCGTTGAGAAGATCCAGAACGTCTGGCGTCCACATATCGTCTTTGACCAGCACCAGATGATGCCGGACGGGCCGCGCTATGTGCTGCCACCGTTTATTGATCCCTACGATGCCAACGTCCATCCGTTGTTGCAGCAACAGGTCGCGCTGGTGGGCCAGTCGATGGCGGCTGATCTGACTGCTGCCGGGAAGAAAGGCGTCGCGACTAACATCATCTTCGATGGCTTCTCGCCGTCTCGTGCCTACCAGCACTATCACGGCGGTATCCGGATTCTCTCCGAAGCTGCCAGCGTCCGGATCGCAACGTCGATCCACCTTGCTTCTTCCGAGCGACGGGAAACGCGCGGCTTCAACCCTGCCAGACCGTCCTGGAACCATCCCGACCCGTGGCCGGGTGGCGAGTGGACGCTGCGCGACATTGTTGAACACAACAAGATATCCAGCTTCGCTGTTCTGAACAATGCCGCTGCCTATCGTGACCGCTGGGTGCGAAACTTCGCCACGATTGCCCGGGACGCTGTCGCCGGCGATACGCCGTTCGGCTGGGTTGTTCCGGCCGGCCAGCGTGATCCGGTAACGACCGCCGAGATGCTGGAGACGCTGCAGTTCGGCGATGTCGAGGTGCATACGGCAACCGCTCCATTCACAGCTGATGGTGTGGAATACCCGGCCGGTTCCCATGTCATCCTGACGGCCCAGCCATACGGGCCATATGCCAAAACGCTGCTCGATGTCCAACCCTATCCGGACCTGCGGCTCTATCCCGGTGGTCCGCCGAAGCCACCCTACGACATCACGGCCCACTCGCTACCGCTCCAGATGGGCGTCGAGACGGTGCGGGTCGATGCGTCCTTCACCGCTGATCTTGAACTGGCGGGGTCGATTCAGTCGCCGGTTGGCTCGGTTGAGGGCAGTGGCCCGGCCTGGGTGATCGATCCCCGACTGAACGCCGGCGCACTCGCGGTGAACCGGTTGCTGGAACTCGGCGCGACGGTCTCGCGCTACACCGGCTCCGATCTGGCGGCCCCTGGTTCGTTTGTCGTGGAGTCGATCGGGCGAGACGTGCTTGAGTTGGTCGCTGCCGATACGCATGTCAGCCTGGCGAGCATCGACCCAGCCGAACTGGCCGGCAAACTGCAGTCGCAACGCGCGCCACGGATCGGACTCTACCGGTCGCACCGGCCGAACGGCATGGATGAGGGCTGGACCCGGTTCATTCTTGAGGGCTACGACTTCGGTTTCACTACCTTGCGAAACGCCGATATCCGCCAGGGTGATCTCTCCGACCGGTTCGATGTCATTCTGCTGCCGCATCAGCCAGCACGTGACATTCTGGACGGCAACTCGCCCCACGAGTACCCGGCAGAGTTTGCCGGTGGTATCGGCGAGATCGGTGCGGCGAAGCTCCGCCGGTTTGTCGAAGCCGGGGGAACGCTGGTTGCGCTGGATGCCGCCTGCGAACTGGCGATCAAGTATCTCTACCTGCCGGTAAGCAATGCACTTGAGGCGTTGCGGGTTGATGAGTTCTACAATCCCGGGTCATTGCTGCGGTTGTTGCTCGATCCCAGCCATCCGATCTCCTGGGGATTCGAACGGGAAGCCGCGGCGATGTTCGTCCACTCGCCGGCGTTTGATATCGGAAGCGCCGGCGGGGCAACCGTTGTCGGTCGCTATCCGCTCTCCAACCAACTGATGGCCGGCTGGATGCTCGGTGGCGATCACTTGCGCGGGAAGGCGGCGCTGGTCGATGTCCAGGTTGGTGCGGGGCGGGTGATCCTCTTCGGATTCCGGCCGCAGTTCCGGGCGCAGGCACGTGGAACCTACCGGCTGCTGTTCAACGCACTCTATCTGTCGGCGATGGCATAGTCAGTATGGCCGGGTGCTGGTTGTTATACTCCGGCCCGTTGCCGGGCGCTTGCTGGAGCCTGAGAGGGCGGTAATCCTATTTTTCGGGAACAGATCAGGTTGGCTGGATATGCGGTCGTGGTGCTGGGAGTATTGATCTTCCTGGCATCGCTGTTTGCCGATCAGATTGCCCTTGGTATGCCTGGCTCCGGATTCGGGATGAAACAGCTTACCGGCACGATTCTCGGTTTGGGTGTCATCGGCGGTGGTATTGCCATCTTCCGGAAGTTCCCGTCGCTGGATGAAGAGCCGGAACCGGAGACAGAAACAGTAACAGTAAAGGACGAAGAGGCGTGAAAGGCATCATTCTTGCAGGGGGGCTGGCGACCAGGCTCTATCCACTCACCCATGCCACCAACAAACACCTGTTGCCGATCTTCGACCAGCCAATGGTCTACTACCCGATCCAGACGCTGGTTTCAGCCGGCATCGACGACATCCTGATCGTCACCGGTGGTCCGCACGCCGGCCACTTTGTGCCAGTGCTCCGCGACGGCAAGCAGTTCGGGGTGCGCCATCTTGAATACACCTTCCAGGAAGCTAACGGCGGTATCGCCGAAGCACTGTCGCTGGCCGAGGATTTCGCTGACGGCGAACCGGTCTGTGTCATTCTCGGCGACAACACCACCGACGCCGATATCCGCCCGGCGATTGAGAATTTCGACGACGGCGCAATGCTGTTCCTGAAGGAAGTGCCCGACCCGCAGCGATTCGGCTGCCCG